>JAJPXU010000069.1 GCA_021205305.1 Lachnospiraceae bacterium | reverse complement strand
CTAAGACACAAATCGTTTGCCAGACTATCAAGAGTTTCCTCTTCTGACGCCGCAGCTTCTATCCCAGTCGTCAACAACAATATCGTAAACAGAACCATCAGTTTCTTAATTATTGTTCTTTTCTTATCATTTCTAATTCTACTCATCGTCTTTTTGGTATACATACAATTTTCATGCCCCCGGTATAAATATTTTTTCCCAATCTTCAAATATGTCCGACCAGCTGCCCGGCGGATTTTCAGTCTCTAAAGGCTCTTTACAGTTAAACTGCTGCTCCTCATCCAGCTGCACACAACACAAATCTCGAAGGAACGCAATCGTATTTTCATCCGTTTCAGGACAAACAATCTGACATACCGCGCTGTCTGAACCGCTGCTCCATATCAGTTTTCCCTCATCTGTAAATTCCGCATTGCTGATTGCATGGGTGCTGTCTTCGCAGGAAAACACCTTCCGCCCCGATTGTACATCCCACAATTCAATTGTCCCACAGGTGTCAAAATGATAACTATTCGCTATTGTTGAAACATAAGTCCGAAGAATAACAGCCAGGTACTTTCCCTCAGAATCACTGATTACTGCCTGTATATTGCCATTACCTTCCGGAAGGATGCGGCAAAGAATCTCGCCTCCATTATCGTAAAGGATCAGCCTGCCACTTGACGTTTCCGCCGCTACGCAGTCTCCGCAGAACCAGATATCCGCAATCATTTCGCCTCCGGTATCTAATTCCATAAATTCTCCAAGTATGCCTTTCTCAAAATCAACAGAAGCGACGGCCAGATAAACAAGATATTTATTGTAAACATAAATGCGATCTTCACCTGATGAAAGAGCCATATGGCTAATATACTGTCCTGTAATAGACGAAGCAAGCTCCTGTCCGTCTTCCGCCTGCAAAAGCACCTTATTTCCATCCATCACAAGATACATTCCACTGGTGCTTTCCAGGGATTCCATTGTACCTGCTCCATCAGGCAGTTCTCCCTCAAAAACGACCTCTTCTTCGGCCATTTTTCGAAACGTATATCGTTCTACCGTACCTGCTCCACCGTCAAGCAATACTCCACTTTCAGAAAAGGCAGCATCGGTAATCGTTTCTTTCAGGATCTGGGCAGATATCATTTCCCCGCTTTCCCAGTTCCAGATGCCGAGCGAGCTTCCCGTCCACGCCATCACAACACCAGAATCCAGTGGACTAAACGCGATTCCTGTAAAGACATCTCTGATCGATGATTCGGATGCGTACTGCAATTCGCCTTTTGAATCATATACTTCAAAATAACTATCCGTATTTCGGCTGTTTACAGACGCAGTGTTTCCATAAGCAATAGCAAAAGCAGTGTTGTCCGAGCTGAATTTTACATCCATAATTCCATAGAAATACTGTTCCACCACAGCAGTCAGCGAAAGAGTCTTTGCACTATATACCGCCACATGCCCTCCTTCGGTAACTGCGGCATATGCTCCATCCTCTGACAGATAAATGCTGTTTCCGCCAGTAATGCTGTTACTGTCAGCCTCCGTCGGGAACGCATAAGCAAGATCTGTTTTCTGTATAAGTTCCGCGTTTCCTTCGTCATCCAGTTGATACAGAAAAACCATTCCGCCAGATGTCAGAAGTACATAATTGTCTCCGATTCCAACAGCTGACGGCGTCAGCAATTCTCCACTCCCATCATAAGCATATCCAGAACTGAATTCATCCGGAACTGAAATTCGGCAGCTGACCCCTGATGCCGGACAGTAGAAAAGAAATCCCCCATCTCCATAAAACGTCCACATCGAACTGTAATTATTTTCATAATAATACATTCCTGAAGTATCCAGTATTTCTAACACATTCCCATCACCATCTGTAACCTGGGAAGCAGTTATCCCATAAGTGAGATAGCGATCATTTTCCACACTGCCAGCAGACACGGTTGCAGGAATTACCTCTCCGGATGATAGAGTTCCTGCTTCGGTCTCTTCCAAAACCGGCCACATATAGTTTTGCAATAAAAATGCCACACCCACAGAAGCAGATGAATTATCCGAATCCAGCGCCAATGCTTCTGTATAATAAGCCAACGCTTCCTGAATATTTTCTGAATCAGAATCCTCCAGACCATTTTGTATGTAAATGTCTGTCAATGCCTCCCGGTAGTTTCCTTCCGAAATCCACGTCCGATATGCAAAGCCGGAAACGACCAGAAGAACCGCCAGAAAAACAGCTGCGCTGCCGCCGGAAACAATGGCGATCTGTCTTCTTTTTCTTCTTTCATGACGCTGATACAGCTGATCATAACCACAGCCTAACAGAGGCGCCGCGATCCGCAGAAATTCCGTTTTTAGCAGACGCAGGCTCTTTGATGCTGTATCTGCACGTACATCTGCGCACAAAGGTTCTACCGGTATTTCCCGGGTATCCGACGTTCCATCTGGCATGACAACTGTACGGATTTCAGTTTTTAAAAGATCCGGAAAGGCATCCGCAGGCTCCCCGGATACAAGAAGTGTCAGAATATGATCGGTTCGCCCCTGATGATTATCCTTAAAGCGTTTTATTTCTTCCATGCACCAAATGGATTCTTTTGTCGCTTCCGAACAAATCACAATCAGATAATTTGACTCTGCCAGTGCTTCAATGATATCATTTCTCAAATCACTGCTGGTGGGTAGTTCACTCTGATCCCGAAAAACCCGATGAATCCGATCCGTTTTTAATCCTTTCAGATTCCGCGGCGGCCGATAATTCTCCAGCAGATTTTGCAGACGAGTCGCCACTGCCTTATCAAGAGGAAGGTGTCTATAAGAAATAAAAGCATCGTATTTCATAATGTCTCCCTGCCATGTAGGCTATTTCAAATATTTGAAACAATCTTTTTCGCTGTCTCGTTTCTCCATCCGCTCACTTCGCTCAGCTGCAGAACAGCGACCTGCTCCACAATCACCTGAAACATATCATCTGAAACCTCGTGCTGCTGTGCGGCATCCAGGATTTCCCGGCATTGCTCCAGACACAGAATCATTTCTTCATCATTTTTTTTCATAAAATCAAATTCACCCAGCGACAGCTTGGACGTAAAGTAAGACGCCCACGCCGGAATAAACAATGCCAGGAAGTTGGCGAAGCTTTTTACAAAACTCTTCAGGGCAATCCCATTTCTGGTAAAGGTCCAGCTGGCGGCAGGCATGAAAAACTGCAAAATTCCACGAAAAACCACAATTAAAAATCCCGCAAAAAACATTGCTTTTCCATAGCGGCTGAGTGTGTCAGCAATCTTTTCATAACGTTTTCTGCTTTTTTGGTGGTATGCCAGCTGATCCTCCACCAGAAGCCGCAGATTCGCAAGGCAATCGTCACGCGCACCTTTTTCTCGTTTTATCTCCGGATTTTCCGTTTTCCGCAAAATTTCCCGCAAAGTACCATAAATACCTGATTTCTGCGTCATATCAATTCCGCATTTATCCATCAGAGTTCGAAGATTCAGCGAATAGCCGAACGGGCAGATGTGGATGTACACGCGAAGCACTTCTGCCAGTACCCGATTTTTCAGAAAATCAGCGTGCCAGGACTGCACCTGCGGATTTTTTGACAGGTAAAAAGCATACAGGTTCACACCTGCGTGCAAAAGGAACCCGATTCCTGCCAGTATTTCCCAACATTGTGTAGAAAGAATTGTAAATCCAAACAGCGTTTCCGCATAAAAGCCAATTGCAATAAATACCGTCGCAAGAAAGGGAAGAATAGAGCGCCAGTAAATGCTTGCCCGATATCGCGATGAATATACAAGAGCCCTTTCATCGTATTTCAGGAACTGATCAAGCAGCCCGGTACGCACTGCTTCCTCTGCCGCGTCTGAAAGAGAACCGTCTCTGTCAAGAAGCACATCCTTTTCATAGGTATCAGGAATATCCGTCGCTTTATATTTCCTCAAAAACCGGGTATATAGCTTTTCACCGAGTGAAATCAGAGGAACCTTTTTCTCCTGCTGAGGTTTGCTTTCCCTGCAAAAAATGGAAGTACAGTATTTTCTCAGATCATCCTTGTCATATTCTTCAAAATAGCTTACGACAGCCCAATAGGTGCGATAAGGTTCTTTTTTGCTGACCCAGATACAGGGGATATTTTCCTCTTTGCTTCTCTGAATCAGATCCCAGATGGCGCCCTCCTGTCCTTCAAAGGATTCATCCCAGAGAGCGATGAATAAATCCGCCTGTACGAGCAGTTCCTGGTTCGAAGCCACTCTGACCATGGGAGCATCCGTTTTTTTCGTGGAAATTTCATCAATCTTTCGCAGCTCCATCTGGTTTTCCGCAGCTATTTGTGTCCAGAATTCATTCGTAAATCTATCCTGAACAAACAGCCGAATCTGGCAGGAATCCTCCTCCGGAAGCACATCTTCCATACGCATCTGAGCTTCTACCAGCAGATTGGAAATCTTCCGCAGTAAGGTCTTATTCTCGTCTTTTCCTTCTGTCGTTCCAGCTACTGCTACATGAAAATACTGCATCTCATTTTTCCTCCTCTATCCGAAACCCCATATCAGCCAGCGCCTGAAGCACACAGCGAACTGTCGCGCGATCCATATCCTTTTCCTCCTCCGAAAGCTCATCATACGAACAAATTGACGGGTGTTTCCGCTCTTCCACCTGGTGTGCTTCTCCGTATGTCCACCCATGGGAGATTTTTTCCTGCATCCAGGATGTATGTACCAGCTTCGCTATCTCTTCCGTTTTTGCCGCAACAGCCGGTGGAATTTCCTGTTTACTCATATATATTGGCGCTCCTTTTCATTTGAATCAGGTATATCAGAAACCATCGGACTATCAAAAATCTCGCATGGATCAATGTCAATACAGCGATATTCATCCCTGTTTCCGCCGATATCCCAGGCGACCGTACCATTCAGCACTGTCAGTTTTTGTCTGAAAACACTTTCATCCTCCAGCACCTTAAAAACTCCGCCGCTTTTGATCAATGGCTTCACATCATACTCTCTGACACTGCCATCATTCATGTATGCATAAACAATGAAATTCTTTCCTGCCACGGCCTGATACACTTCCGGCGAAAAAAATCTGAAATCCAGTCTGCTGTTTTCCATAGAATCACCGCCTCACTACATCAAAGGATTAATCCGGTTTAAAGGTTTCTTATCTTTCGCAAGTTCCCAGTTCTGCATCAGTTCATCCTTATGGATTTCCGCCCAGGCAAGCACAAATTTCAGCTGCCTTTTCGGCAGATATCCTTCACTGATAATGCCCTCCTCAATTAACACAATGGCACGGTTGTTCCCGTATTCCGCATGAAAATGCGGCGGGTTATGATCACTCCAATACATGGTTATTCTTATTCCGTAAAACAAACTTACTTCCGGCATTTACATTCCTCTCTTTCCGTCAATCATTCCTGCCGGGATATCCCGTTTATCCAGTGAATGCCCATCCGCATTACCGCCCAGATACCTGCGGCCTGCGTTGAAAACAGCACTAAATAAAGTAAGACACAATCACCATCAGAAACGGCATCACAAGTTCACACACGGTCAGGAAATACCCCGCCAGATCTCCATTGATTCCGCCGAAATATTTCATCGCCCGATGATAATACCACGCGAAAGTCCCCGCAGCTCCCAGGAGCGCCGCTGCCGCATAGACCGGCTGCAGCAAAAACATAATCAGTCCAACAAGCAGAATATAGCACACGCAAGTGACCTGTATCACCCTTGTCTGCGCGTTTTTTGAAAAACCGGCGACGGTACCCTTTGTCGAAGCCTTCGGAAATGTGACGACCGAAAACGCGCTCAGCGAGCGGGATACCACAAAGCAGCCGGCATACACACAGACCAAATCCCCCCGCACAGAATCCAGCACTCCATAGAGCAGGAAAAAATATACAATCCCGCAGATAATGGCAAACGCTCCCGCGTGAGAATCCTTTAGAATTTCCAGTCGCTTTTCCATCGGCCGCCAGGAGCTCATAGCGTCAGACGTATCCAAAAATCCATCCAGATGAATGCCGCCCGTCACCGCGACCGGGATCGCCATCAGAACCACATTCCGGAGTGCGTCACGGACTCCCAGATACGAAGCGAGCCTGTCCCAGCCGAAACAGAGCAGACCAATGATCACTCCAACCCACGGGAAAAAGCACATGACATATTTCATATTTTCTTCTGACCAGTCACACTGCGCAGCCGGAAGCTTCGAATACATGGAAAACGCAATATTCAGGCTGCTCCAGCATCGTTTTAGAATTCGCATGCCATCTGGCCCTCCTCACTTAGCCTGTTTTCACCGTCACTGGGATCCCATACACCACTTCAGTAACCATATCCGCCTGTGCAGCCATCGCCTGATTCACCGCACCCAGATAAGAAAGATACCGCATCGTTTCCGCATCATATGACACGCCATCTGAAAAAACCTCGTTCGTCACCACAATCAGATGGCGCGCCTGCCGCCGCAGCGATTCAATGCCGCGCAGGATCGCTTCGACCGTGCCATCTCCTGCTCCATTTGGCTCAAACACCTCATTTGCCACCAGATTTGACATACATTCCAGCAATACGACATATTCAGTTTCCGGCCTCCTTTCGCCCGAAACTGTGCCTGCAGCCGTCGCTTCTTTCCTGCTCGTATCATGCAATGCTGTATCAAGCCATAAAAACTCCAGCCCGGTATAGCACTCAATCGTCTCAAAATGCTTTTCCCTGCGAAGCCGCCTGTGGCGTTCCACTCTTCGCTTTCCATCTTCTCCATAGGGGATCATGGTAGCAATATAAACGCATCTTAACGAAGTCACACAGTGAGCATTTGCCTTTTTCTCCGCTCCTCTGTTTGAGTCAGGGCATACCTTTCCCTCACCATACCTATCGGCTAAAAGTCTGGATACACAATCTTCCGCATATGCGGATTTTCCGCTGCCGCTGCCGCCAGTCACTAAATGGAAAGTTGAATCCTTATTTTGTCCTTTCATCTACTGTAAAACCTCGATCTTGCATCTGTGTTTCTTTGAACCCTTCTGGCAGCTGATTCCCACAGCCAGAATCCTGCCTGTAGTCAAAGGTTTCTCTCCCATCCTGCCCTGAAACCGCAGCGCATAATTCTTATCCCGGATCTGCTTAATCGCAGCTTCCGGAGTTCTGTCTACTTTTAATTCCAGGATCAGCCCGTCATCTTTTCCGTTTCTGGGATAAAAAATATAATCAACATATCCCTTTCCCGCCTGATCCTCCTGCTCAATCCGATACTGCCCCCTTGCAGCCAGATAAGCAAGCTTTACTGTAGAAGATAGTTCTGACTCATCCAGATAAATCTGAGGAAGCGCCCCCTCACTACGTTCGGCGGCAGGTCGTACCGCCCATTCCAATGCGCTTCGCGCAGGGCGGTACTCATGGGGCGATTCGGAATCGTGAATATAACCAAGTGCCTCTGCCACCGCGTCAGCATCCAGTGCCAATGTTCTCTCCAGGATTCATCTCGATTCTCTCTCAAAATCACGCAGGTAATCATAGGATGCCTCTTTGACGATGGTGTTTTTGAATTCCTCCATCAGTTCTCTGTTCGGAATACTCACACAGCCATTTTCATAATTCAGAAAACCATAAACAAGCATGGCGGAAAATATTTCATTTTTTGTCTGCAATTCCATAGAAGAAGCCGCATACTCCTCGACATTTGCCGGAACTGCTTCTCCCTCTACCATTAGAGCCACATCTGTTTTTACCCCGGCAATATCATTTACAATGTATTTTTTCACCTCAGAATAAGGGCCCGAGCCGGTCCAGTAGCTTGCGATCCGATTGTTCGTAAGGGCGTAAACAACTGATCTGGGATTATATAGCTTCACACCATTCAATGTATGATAGCCATCATACCATTCCCTCAGATTTTCTCTTGTAAGGAGCGGTTCTTTCTCTCTATCCAGATACTTTTTATACAGAGCGTCCACTTCCTGGTCCGTAAAGCCAAAATACTCGCTGAATTTCGACTGAGTAGCTATCGTATATTCCAGAAAATTATTAATGGTAGAACCGCTTGAATACTTCGCAATCGGTAATATACCCGTCATATAGGTCATAGCCACGTATGCCTGATTCTTTATCAGTCCCGCAAGGAAATCAATAAACTCCTTTTGCTCGTTCTTTTTCAGAAAGTCCTTATGAAAAATACAGTCCCACTCATCAATCACAAATACAAACTTTTCGCCATTATATTCATTAAAAACCTCAGACAGAGCCTCCCAGACCGCTCCTTCCGGGTCAATATCCGCGTCAGGATATGCTTTCATCAAATCCTTAATCAGGCGTTTTTCAATTCTTTCAATATATTGTGCATAAGATTTACAGTTCCGCGGCATTTTACTGAAATCCATAAAGATGACCTGATACTGATTCCGGTAATCGCGATATTCAGGAATACCTGCTATCTGAAGATGATCGAATATATCTGATGAATCGGTCGCTTTCGAAAAAAAAGAAGCAATCATCTGAGCCATCATGGTCTTGCCAAATCTTCGTGGTCTGGTAATGCAGATATCCCTGTCAGCCTGATTAAAAAATGGAAACAAATCTTTTATAAGCAGACTCTTATCAACAAAATATTCGGATTGAGAAGCAATTCTGTAGTTTTCAACCGGTTCCAGGCTATTCAGAAAATATCCCATTATACCATCCCCTCATTTTACTCAAAATACTTTCTCACCAGCTCCAGCACTTCCGCCAGCTCTTCCCTCGTATGCGCCGCTGAGAGGAACATGGCCTCAAACTGTGCGGGTGCAAGATAAACGCCGTTTGCCAGCATATAACGAAAATAATCTGCGTATTTTCCGGTATCGGATGTTTTCGCAGACTCGTAGTCATGTACCGGTTCTGAAGTAAAGAAGATACTGCCGAGGGACCCGCAGGAATTCACCTGCACCGGAGCGTTCGTTTCTTTCGCGATCTGTTTTAAAGAGCCAAAGAACCACTGGCCTTTTTTATTCAGCTCATCATAAATCTCCGGCTGTTCCTTCAAAATCGTAAGCTGCGCCAGACCAGCCGCCATAGCCACCGGATTGCCGCTTAAGGTTCCCGCCTGATAGACCGGACCGACCGGAGCTACCCGCTCCATAATCTCGCGCTTCCCGCCGTAAGCGCCGACCGGCATCCCTGCGCCAATGATTTTTCCATACGTCACCAGATCTGCATCCACGCCAAAATATCCCTGTGCGCCGGTAAAGCCAAGCCGAAAGCCAGTGATCACTTCATCAAAAATCAGCACCGCACCGTATTTTGTGCAGAGGCTGCGCAGCCCTTCCAGAAAGCCGGGCGTCTGGTTCTCCTGCTCTTTGACAGTAACCGGCGGTACAACACCCATGTTCGCTCCGACCGGTTCTACGATCACTGCCGCTATTTCATCCGGAAACTCTTCAAACAGCCGTTCCACGCTCGACAGATCATTGTAAATAGCAGACAGCGTATCCTTTGTACACCCCTGCGGAACGCCCGCGCTGTCCGGTATCCCGGCAGTCATCACTCCGGAACCCGCCTGTACCAGCAAAGCGTCGGAATGCCCGTGATAGCATCCCATAAACTTCACAATCTTGTCCCGTCCGGTATAGCCGCGCGCCGCGCGGATCGCACTCATCACTGCTTCCGTACCGGAATTCACCATACGCACCATATCCACATTGGGAATCGAGCCGCAGATCAGCTCCGCCATCTCCACTTCCCGCTTCGTCGCCGCGCCAAAGCTTAACCCATCCGCACAGGCAGCGACCACCGCTTCCCGCACTCTCGGATCGTCATGTCCCAGAATCATCGGTCCCCAGGAGCCAACGAAGTCCAGATAGCGGTTTCCATCCTCATCTGTCATATACGCACCGTGCGCAGAGGCAATCATCCGCGGTGTCTGTCCCACAGAGCCAAACGCACGCACCGGACTGTTCACGCCGCCCGGAATCACCTTGCAGGCACGCTCAAATAATTCTTCTGATTTTGTCATATATTATCCCCTGTATTCTAATCTTATTATCCATAACTGACAGGGCTGGCCCTGCCCCTGAAATCAGCGATTATATATTTTTTCGCCAACCTGAAATCAACCGATTTTGCCTTCACGTATGTATCGTGCGATCTCCTCTGCAAAATAGGTCAGGTAAAGATCACATCCCGCACGGAATGCAGAAACCGCTGTCTCACAGATAATCTTTTCCTCATCAATATAGCCAAGCTGTGCGCCTGCCTTAATCATCGCATACTCGCCGCTTACACTGTAGGATGCAATCGGAACATCCGTCACTTCTTTTATTTTCGCGACCATGTCAAGATAAGACATTGCCGGTTTTACCATAATGATATCTGCGCCCTCTTCTACATCGAGCAGCGCTTCCTTGATACCCTCCCGGCTGTTATGATAATCCATCTGGTAGCTCCTGCGGTCGCCAAACGCCGGTGCGCTCCCAGCCGCATCGCGGAATGGGCCGTAAAAAGCGGAAGCGTATTTCACCGCGTACGACATGATCGGCACATTCAGGTAGCCTTCCTCATCCAGCGCCGCGCGGATCGCCGCCACCCGGCCATCCATCATATCCGAAGGCGCAACCATGTCCGCGCCCGCCTTCGCGTGAGAGACTGCCGTTTTCGCCAGCAGCTCCAGCGTCCGGTCATTGTCCACATATCCCTGCGGAAACACAGGAGCAGCCGAATCCCCCGCTGACGTCTGCGCGCATCCGCAGAGCACTCCGCAATGTCCATGCGAGGTATACTCACACATACATACATCCGTAATCAGATACATCCCCGGAAAATCGCGCTTCGCCTGCCGCAGCGCTTTCTGTACGATCCCGTCTTCCGCGTAGGCGCCGCTGCCTACTTCATCCTTCCGATCCGGAATGCCAAAAAACATCACGCTCGAAACTCCGGCGTCAAGCAGCGACTGCAGCTTCTCCCCCATGCGGTCTACACTGTATCGATACTGTCCCGGCATAGTGGGAATCTCTTCGCGGATTCCAGTGCCTTCCTTTACAAAAATCGGATAAATCAGAGACGACGCATCGACGCGTGTCTCTCTCACCATCTTGCGCAGCAGCTCATTGCCGCGCAGCCGCCTTGGGCGGATTGTCATATCCATTTCTTTCACCTCTCAGCCTTTCAGTCCACGCGACTGGCGATCCATATCTTCCACTACAATATCATAGATCTCTCCTAGTGACGCGCAGTATTCCAGAACCTTCCACGGTTCATTTGTATGGAAATGGATCTTAATCAGTTCTTCATCACCGACCGCCAGAAGACAGTCGCCTTTAAAGTTTTCTGTGAAATAATCACTGATCACATCCTCATCCAGATCTTCTCCCTCAATTAATAATTGCGTATCATACTTAAATTCCAGCATAATAAATCTCTCCTTTTTACTAATATTAATACCAGACAACCCCTATTCCATAACGTTTATCTCACTATCAGCATTTTTTATGATGCCGACACAAGATTCCCTCAAAGGAGGGATATCATGTGTTAATGTACTCCATACGGCGCTTAAATCGATCGAGCCATATGCATGAACATAAAAATTTCGCGTATCTTTTATTACTCTCCATGGTATATTTTTATACGCCGATTTAATTTCATCAGATAAAAGTCCTGCTAATTCACCTATTTGGACAATACACATGCAACATGCATCCTGATACATAGGGTTTTTCAAAAAAACATCATAGCTAATTTGATTTTCAGACAGATAATTTTCAATTCGATCACAATACAAAATGATTTTTTGTATAATTGTATAGTCACGATGCTC
>JAJPXU010000003.1 GCA_021205305.1 Lachnospiraceae bacterium | reverse complement strand
CTATGATGATTCTCTATTGCAATAACTGAATAGCCCGACGTATTCAGCACCGGGCTATTCTATGAGGAAATTATTATGAAAGAAAAAACTCGAAATCAGTGTTTCTCAGCCCTTCACGCCGCCAAGCGCTACACCGGCTACGATGTACTTGGAGAGGATCAGGTAAACAATTACCAGCGGGATGATGGCCACAAACAGACCTACATACACCACACCATAGTCGGTACGGAACTGGTTGGAGCTCAGCAGCTGTACAAACATAGGCAATGTCTTTTTGGAGTCTGTGGTCAGGATGACCGTCGGGGTAAACAGGTTGTTCCACTGCGCAATGAACTGGAAGATCGCCTGTGTCGCTACTGCCGGTTTTAAGATCGGCAGGACAACGCTGTTGAAGGTACGCAGCTCACCGGAGCCATCGATACGGGCTGCCTCGATCATCTCGATGGAGAGGATGCTCTCCATATACTGCTTCATGAAGAAGACTACCGTCGGTGCCGCAATCGTCGGGATGATCAGCGGAATATACGTATCGATCAAACCAAGCTGTAACATAAACCGATAAAAACCGATGATGGAAATCTGGCTCGGCACCATCATGACTGCCATGATAAATGCCCACGCATACTTTTTCATCTTGAAATCATACACATGCACACCGTAAGCGGTCATGGATGAAAAGTATACGGAAAGGATCGTGCCTGGTACTGTGATAATCAGAGAGTTCAGGCAGGCCTTCTGCAGCGTAATCTGCATACCATTCTGTTTCGCCAGCAGGTTCTTCCAGTTCTCCAGGAAATGTGTGGACGGAATCAGGGACAGACCGGACTGAATCGCCTCGGATGTTCTGGTCGCGTTCATACACAGAATCAGGAATGGCAGCAGGGAGATACAGCAGAAGATAATGCAAATAACCGTCCGGAAAATTCTCTGGTTTCTCAAGTGGCGCAAATAGCTGTCTTTATACTGCATTATTTCGCACCTGCCTTTCTTCTCTGTTTCTCAAGCTTTTTCAGCTTCCTCTCTTCTTTGTCACCCATGAAGAAGAACAGAAGCAGGCTAACAGCAAGCGTAATCACAAACAGGAATACGGATACCGCCGCAGCTTTTCCTACGTCACTGTTGTACAGTCGCATAATATACATGGCCATGGTCGTCGTCATATCGTTCGGAAGACCCTTCAGACCTGTCTCAGTTACATTGAACAGAGCCGGGATATCGTACATCTGCAGACCGCCGATTGCGGAGGTTACCAGCGTGTACAGCATAATCGGCTTCAACAGCGGCAGCGTAATGTCGGTAAACTTTTTCCAGCCTCCGGCACCATCGATATCGGCTGCCTCATAAAGACCGGGATCAATGCCCAGCACACCGGAAATCAGCAGAATGGAAGTATTGCCGTACCACATCCACCACAGAATCAGGGAAATCAATCCGCGGCTGCCCGCTACGCTCGACATAAAATCAAAATTCTCAGACAGCAGCCCAATGCTCTTCAAAGCAAGGGTAATCGGTCCATACTGTGAAAACAGGTTTTTAAACAGGACAGATACGGACGCTGCCGTAATAACACTCGGAAGATATATAATAACCTTGATGGCGCCGGTTCCCTTAATCTTTACCTTCGTATCGGTCAGCCAGACTGCCATCAGAAGGGAAATCAGAATCTGCGGAACAAAGTTGCAGCCCCACATCACAAGGGTATTTTTCAAATATTGGAGCACATATGCACGCTCACCGGCCGCCAATCCGAAAATATTCAGGAAATTCTGAATGCCGGCAAAGCTGATTACCTCACGCCCGTTACGCTTATAATACGACAGAGTGCTGTAATAAAATGTGCTGATTAAAGGATATAACTGAAAAATCAGGTATGTAATGAAAAACGGTGCTATGAACAGATAGCCATATTTTCCATACGTGACTTTCTTCTTTTTTTTCTTTTTCATAATGCCTCCTGTCCATTTCCCGGAATCCCACCGGGCGGAAATCCCGTGGTAGCCAGCCATTTATAATCGCTTCGCGAGGGCTGGCCTTCGTCATGCGTGGCAAGCACACATGATATATGGCAGCCAGCGCCCTGTGGGCGGATCCGCACGAAACATCTGTATTTTAGAAAAATGATTAAACTATGACCTATAGTAAAGAATGTGTTGCTCCTTCTCTTTAGGAAGAAGCAGCACACCATACTCTATCAATTACATTTTTCCGAAAACGGTAAAGAACCGTTTTCCGAATCCGATACGGATTACTCTACGCTCAGGTAGGAATAGGTATCATGGATAGAAGCCTTCAGATCTGCAAGTGCAGTATCCAGATCCTTCTCACCAGTAGCATAAGCCTGGCACTCGGTATCGAGCAGAGACAGGATGGTCTGATCCTCAGCCGTTACGGTAGAAGCATCGATTGCATCTGCCTTGTCATAGAAGAACTCGATGAAGTTCTGATCTGCGCTGTACATATAACCATTGCCGTCTGCAGAAGCGCCGCTCTCGATGATCTGAGCAATTGCTTCGGTGTTGTTTACATAGTCAGAGTTCTGTGCGTTGATCGCTACCATACCTTCTGTATCGCAAGCCAGATACTGCATAATCAGAGCAGCCAGCTCAGTGTCAGAGCAGCCAGCGGTAGCTGCCAGGCCTGTGCCGCCCCAGAAGCACTGCTCCTGTGCCGGAACAAGGATGGTCTGACCCTGCCATGTAGAGGAAAGGCTCCAGTATACGAACCACGGGCATCCGAAGTATGCAAGTGCTGCATTGCTCTCTGTGCCGTCGCCGTCCATGTTTGCATACCAGTCAGCGCTCCACTGAGAGGTGTTGTAGGTCAGCTCTTCATCATACAGAGTCTTAGCAGTCTCAAGGTATGTAGTAATGTTCTCATCCAGTGTGATCACATCGTTCTCATCATAGAAGCCAACCTCACGGGAGTTCATGAGGGATCTCTTGATCTCATCATAACCGGAGAACAGCTTGCAGGTGCCGCCGGAAGCCTCGTTTACTTCACGGGCTGTCTCAAGGATGGTGTCAAGATCTGCGAACTTCGCTGCGATCTCGTCCGGATCCGTTGTTCCAAGATAGGTCTCAGCCAGATCTGCACGTACTGCGTAGCAGCCCGGTGTTGCCTGCCAGAACAGAGCCTTTACATTTCCGTCATAGTCAGAGCCAAGGTCTACATTGTACTGATACATATTTGCCATATCATCATCTGTGATGCCGATATCAGCAACATTCAGCAGCCAATCGCTGTTGGTATACTTCTGTACATAGTCAACCTCAAGACCCATCAGATCCGGATACAGCTCGTTGCTCGGATCCTCAAGAACTGCGTCAAGCTTGGTCTGATAGTAGTCAGAACCACCTGTGTTTACGAATACGATTCTTGAATACTCATCCGGATATGCCTCTGCGAATACAGTATCAAGGATGGTCTTGATATCATCGTTCCAGCCCCATACGACGAACGCGCCGTCTGCGGAAGCGTCACCAGTAACGGTGTTTTCCGGCTCGGTCTCTTCCTCAGCCAGTGCCGGAACTACGAACATGCTTGCTGCGATTGAACTAGCTGCAACCGCTGCAGATCCACGCAGAAAATCTCTTCTGGATATTGTTCTCATTGTGATATTCCTCCTTTAAAAGTGGTGTTTGTGTTTAGCCAGCCATTTGCAATCGCTGCGCGATGGGCTGGCCTTCGTCGTGTGCAAAAAGCGCACACGACATATTATGCTACGCGGGTCATCCGCGATAACAATCTAAATTTTTCGAACCGTCTGTCCCTCTAACAGGCTTCCCTCAACCGTATGGATTGTGGGAGCTGTCAGCATCGGGCGTTCAATCTCTGCGATCAGGCTTTCCGCCGCAAGGCGTCCAAGTGCTTCCATGTCCTGTCGGACGGTCGTCAGTCTCGGTTCGCTGTACTGCAATGCGCGGATTCCATCATAACCTGCTACCGAAATATCCTCCGGCACCCGCAGGCCTCTGGCACGGATTGCGTTAATCCCGCCAAATGCAGCCACATCATCCGGATAAAGAATACAGGTCGGCGGCTCTTTCAGAGAAAGCAGCTCCTCTGTCTTTTCATAGGCTAACTGTCGATCCCGATACAGACCAGGCTGAATGTATGCGTCTGAAACCGTCACACTGTACTCTTCCATGCATCGATAGTAGGAAGCCAGCCTCTGTCTTGTCACCCGCCCCTCATCTCCATGGATGTAAGCGATCTTCCTGTGACCCTGTTCTAAAATGTATCTCATCAGCTGCGTCATACCGCTCGTATTGTCTGAAACGACCGCCGTGCGGTTGTCAGCAATGTAGTCAACGGTAACAACCTTCACGCTGCTCTGCAGCAACTCCAGGATCTTCGGGTTTGAATAATCAAAACAGGCGATCGCCACTCCGTCAAATCCCCGGTACTGCGCACGCTCTACATAGGACATGTCCGACGAGGTCGTATTCAGAAACGTGATATCAAACCCTCTGGACTCCGCAGTGATTTTCAAGCTCTCCAATACACCGGAGAAGAAATCATGAGTAAGGCCACTGTGTGCCGCGTCTTCAAAAAGAACGCCGATGTTGTAGCTGCGATTCGTCTTGAGATAGCGGGCGGACATATTTGGAAGATATCCCATCCGGTCAGCGGTCTCTCTGACCTGTCGTTTTGTCTTCTCACCGATATCCCGGTGATCACTCAATGCCTTACTGACAGTCGCTACAGATACTCCGCAGGCTGCCGCAATCTCCTTCATGGAAACCATGCTTTTCTCCTTCGCTTGTCAAATCTGTCTTTACTTAAACGATTTCTTAAGTACATTAAACAGCATTTCGTTCATTTTGTCAATAACTATTTTTGTTGTTTTCACGTTTTGGTTATTTTGTATTTTTTTACCACTTAATTTTTGTGTATTTTTCCTTTTATTCGTTTCGTTTTTTCGAAACAAAGGAGTTTCGTTAAGGAAACATCCGCTTTCGCAATCCATATTTTCTAAAACATTTTCTATTTTCGTATAAAATACGAAGCAATCGAACACCTTACGCATCCGTGCATGTAAATTTTTGTCCGATCGGGAAGTTCGGAAAACTTTTCGATCCAACGAAAAAGGAGGATGTTTTTATGACATCCCCCTGTTTATCTATTTATTTACCAGCTTTACGATCTCACGGTAGTTCGTACCAAAAAGGGAACGATACACCTGCTCGCACTCCTCAAAGTTCAGCCTGGGCTGCGTTGAAAGCAGTTCCAGACAATCTCCGCCCTGCTCCACATGAATCCCGGTCTCAAAAAAACCGTTTCGCAGGAAAAAAAACTTTGAACCATCCTCCGACTCTGCGTTTTCCAGAAAAAACTGCCGGTCGTCATACAGTTCCCGGATCAGTTCCAAAGCCGCGCTTCCAAGATTCTGCCCCCGATATCTTTCAGAGATAGCAAAATAATCGAGCAAAATCAGCTTCTCTCCATATGCCAGAATTGCAAAACCGATCGGCTTTCGTTCTTCTCTGATAAGAAGAATCTCCATTTCCCCCATGGCTGTTCTTCGCTCAATCAGGGAAAATTCCTGGCGCCCTTTGAGCGGAAAGGTTTTCTGGTACAAATCCAGGATAAATTTTTTGTCCAGGCTGCCTGCCGTACAAATGTCCATATCCACTACCCGCTCAATTCGTTTTGCTCAGATATTCTTCTATTTTATTCACGGCTGCCTGCTCATCAGCGCCATCTGCGGTAACCAGAACCTTATCTCCGGTGTCGAGCCCAAGCGTCATCATACCCATGATGCTTTTCGCATTAACGTTTCTTCCATTGCTTTCGAGATGAATTTCACTCTCATACTGACTCGCTACCTGTACCAGCATAGCAATCGGCCTGGCCTCCAGTCCACTCGGAAGCTGAATCGTGATTTCCTTTTTTGTCATAATATTTCCTCCTTATTTCTTACCTGCTCTGCCAGTCGGCTGAGTTTTCTCAGTCTGTGGTTTACTCCAGACTTACTTATGGGAGGTGCCAGCATCTCCCCCAGCTCTGCTAACGAAGCGTCCGGATTCGCCAGCCGCAATCTGGCGATCTGCGCAAGGTGTGGTGGAAGCTGTTCAAAGCCCACGGTGTCTCGCAGGCAGCGAATGTCTTCCATCTGTCTTACAGACGCATTTACGGTTTTGTTGATATTGGCGGCTTCACAGTTCACCTTACGATTCACTGAATTCCTCATTTCCCGGACAATCCGGATATTCTCCAGATTCATCAGCGAGACATGAGCCCCCATAATATTCAGCATATCAACAATCTGGGCTCCTTCCTTAATATATACAATGTAGTGGCTTTTACGCTGTACAATTTTGGCATCCGGCCCAAAGGAGCGAATCAGGCTCTGAAGCTGACCCGCATGTTCACAAGAGGAACAGGCAATCTCGAAATGATACGATTTCTCTGGATTGCTGATCGAACCGGAGCAAAGAAAAGCTCCCCGGATATAGGCTCTGCGGCAGCAGGGCTGCTGCACGAGAATCGGATTGGCGCACACAGTGTCTGTCAGGCGTCCGTCAGGACCTGCCATCTTCAGAGCACAGAGTACCTTCCGCGCCATTTCCGTATTTTTCACCAGAACCGTATAGATCTGCTCGCTCTTTTTTTCATTTCTATGTATATGCGCTGAGACATCAACACTTATATTAAATGTTTTTTGTAATAATGTAAAGCTTTTTCTTGCTATTAAAAGGTTTTCGGTACGAATTTTTATTCCGCTGCAACCTTTTTCGGCAAAAATCTCCCCTGCCTTACGATTGATCGCGGCCAGTTCAGCCAGATTACAATGGCGCGCAGGCGCAATCTGGGCAGAGAGTTCCTGCCGCACATCCTGGGAAAATGACATCGCATCTCACCTCTTAAAATTATCCTATGATTCGAGCGACAACGCAATTAGGATACTACAGTTCTCAATCCCCGGAAAAGGTTCCGAGCATCCGAACCTCCGGCTCTAGGATTACACCAAACTGATCGTATACACGAACACACACATCCGCGATCAGCTTCCTCACATCCGCAGCAGTCGCACCGCCCCGATTCACAATGAAACCGCAGTGCTTCTCCGACACCTGAGCTCCTCCGACCATATATCCTCTCAATCCGGCATCCATAATCAGTTTTCCCGCGAAATAACCCTCCGGGCGCTTAAATGTACTGCCCGCGCTCGGCAGATCCAAAGGCTGTTTTTGGACGCGCTGCCGTTTTAATTCCTCCATACGGCTGCGTATTGTCTCTGTATCCCCGTTGGCAAAATCAAGTTTTGCTCCCAACACGATCCAACCATTGGAAAGCACCGCGCTGCGGCGATACCCCAGTTCCAGCTGCGAGACTGGTATCTCCAGGATTTCTCCCGTGCGGTTCAGAACAGTTACAGAGACCAGCACATCTTTCATCTCGCCGCCATATGCGCCGGCGTTCATTACGACCGCTCCGCCCAGCGTTCCCGGTATTCCGGAAGCAAACTCAAAACCGGTCAGTCCCCCTTCCATGGCACGTTTCGCAATCACAGAGAGCATCGCGCCAGACTGTGCCTGGATGCTGCCGCCCTGATCCGTGTCCTGAGAAACAACGTTTATTTCACTCAAGTTTTTATAGAGCTGCAGCACCAGTCCCCGGTATCCCTGATCGGACACCAGCAGATTGCTCCCATTGCCGATCACATAAAACGGATAATCCAGCTCCCGGCAGAGCTTTACCATCCTTTGCACACCTTCCACTGTCGTCGGCGCGGCAAAATAGTCCGCCGGTCCCCCGATGCGAAAGGTGGTGTGCTTTCTCATACTCTCCTGCTCAAGAACGCAGTCTTCCCCGGCTGCTTCCCGCAGCAGCGCTTTCATATCTGGCATGAAAACCTCCAAACTTTGCTAACCAGTTCAGAACAGCATCGAAATGAAAAGACAGACTGTGCAGGTTTACCTGCTAAAGGCTGTATTTTCATTTCGGGATGGGCGGGCGCTGAACGTCCAGTGGACGTTCGCTTAGCGCCGACCGAAGTGGAACGGAGACGCCCATCAAGCCACAGACATATGACGCGTAAGCGGCATATAGCCTGCAAAGCAGGCGGTCTGCGGCGTGCTGTTCTAAATAAATAAATAAATAGATAGATACCCACATCGTGTCAGTCAAGCACCCCGCTCACACGAATGCATTCCACGGCCTCGCGCAGCTGTTCCGGCGGAAGCACAAGTGCAAAGCGCACATACCCTTCTCCGAGGGAACCAAAGCTGCTGCCCGGTGTACAGATGACTCCTGATTTTTCCATCAGGGTCAGACAAAATTCAACCGAATTCGTATACCCCTTTGGCAGCGGCGCCCAGACAAACATGGTACCTTCACTGTCCGGCACTTCCCAGCCAATCGAGCGCAGACCGCCGCACAGCGCCTGATTGCGCTCCTCATATAATTCTCTCTGGCGCAGGACGCTGTCAAATGGTCCGTTCAGTGCGGCAATCGCGCCGTACTGCACCGGCAGAAAGGTTCCGTAATCGTACTGGGTCCGAATTGCCCGAAACCTCCGGATTATCTCCGCATTGCCGACCGCGAATGAGACGCGCGCGCCGGTATAATTAAAGGTTTTTGAGAGCGAATAAAATTCAATCCCGACCTCTTTCGCCCCCTCGTAAGAAAGGAAAGAACCACACGTTCTGCCCCCGTAGACAATATCCGAATACGCGCTGTCGTGCAATACTATAATATGATATTTTTTCGCAAAAGCGATCAGTTCCCGATAGAAAGAATCCGGCGCCACGCGGCAGATCGGATTGGCCGGATAGCTTACGACCATCAGCTTGGCCCGCTGCGCCACATCCTCCGGAATGTCCGAAAATCTGGGAAGAAATCCATTCTCCTCATACAGCGGGTATTCCCACAACTCGGCGTCGCACAGCTGCGGTCCAATGCCAAAAATCGGATAACCCGGGTTCGGCACCAGCACCAGATCCCCTGGATTGCAGAGCGTCCAGGCCAGATGTGTCATGCCTTCCTGCGAACCGTAAAGCTCCATAATCTCATTTTTTTCAAGCGTAACCCCAAAGCGCCGCTCATAGAATCCCTGCAGCGCCTCAATCAGTTCCGGCAGCTCGACCAGAGAATATTTGTAGTTTTCCGGCTTTTTCGCGGCTTCACAGACCGCATCAATGATGTGCTGGGGCGGAGCGAAATCCGGCGTCCCAACCGAGAGGTTCCAAACCTTTCGGCCCTGCCGCAGCAGTTCATTTTTCTTTTCGTTCAGAGCCGCAAAAATGCCCTCTTCCATATGTTCCGCTTTGTCTGAAAATACAAGATCCATTTCTTTTTTCCTCCTGTTATAGGAAACGACGTAAGTCGTTTTACTTTGCACGATGTCCCGGCTTTCTTTTTCTGCGTTTTCCCTCCGCTGCATTCCATGCACAGGTTCCCAGAAACAGCGCCGCGCAAACCAGTGTAATACCGGTACCGAGCCACAGCCCGGACGGCGTGTATTTCATTTCAATCGAATGTTCTCCTTCTGACAGATGCACGCCAATCAGCGCTCCTCCCACGCAGGAGAAATCCGTCTCTTTCCCATCCACCAGAATCGTCCAGCCTTCATCATAAGGTATGGTCAGAAGCAGTGTTCCCTCTTCTTTCACATCGATGTCCCCAGATACATGATTTCCTTCCACGGACAGATTTTCCAGCTGGCTTTCGGCAAGTGCATCGACGACCTCCTGATAGGCTTCGTTGGAACAGGTATAGATCTCCGCCCGCACCGTCGTCTGGGTGTCTTTGAGCGTCACTGTAAAGTCCGCCAGGTCACTTTCCTCTGAACTATTGATCACATACAGATGATCGGTGTAAGTAGAGTAGGTCTTCGAGTATTCCGGCGTGTTCAGTTCAATTTTCTCCACGCGCGTATCAATGCACATATAGACCTGTTTGTTCTCCGGAATCTTAATCGCGTAATTTTCGCCATCTGCCATATCGATGTAACGGTCAAGCACATAGATCGCGTCATGGCCGGTCGCAAGCTCCACAAAACTGTTCTGGATATCCAGAGGCTCACCGGAAGAGGTGTCCCACTCCAGAATCGCATCGTCTACCATGAAGCCAAGGGAGAGCGCATTGGTGTTTTCATACAGGGTCAGTTCCCCATCCGAATCTACCTTTTCAAACTGGTAGAAGGTATCCGAAATTCCTGACGGCGTCGCTACATATTTGATGCCAAAGACATCATTCATCAGCTTGGTTACGCCCAGGTACCCATTTTTATTCGTCCGCGCTTCAATCCCAAGCGCGTCGCAGAAATCAACGATGGAACTCTGCATGGTCGAATTAAACATTACCATCGAGTTGCCGCCCACAAACATCGTCACATTCCGCATTCTCTGACGGTCGACCTCGCTGCGGTAAAAGCTGTCTTCGTCCTCATCCAGATTGGAAATCAATGTCTGATAAGAAGTCTGATCCGCCAGGTAAATGCTCCTGGTAACGCTGCCATTCTCGGAAATACCGTAAACCGCATTGGCCGCACACTCCACAAAAAGGACAAAGGCCAGCGCCGCGCTGAACATCGAAGGCTTCAGCCGATTCGCGTATTTTCCTATTAATAAGAAGCCAAAATAGAAAACCAGCAGTCCGATTGAGATCAAAAACAGATAGCCCTCCAGCTCCTGTTCCGGATTCAGATAACGCACAATCAAAAATGCCACTGGCGTTGCCACCGAGAACAAAAGCTCCGGGAGCCAGAATTTTTTCAGATGCCCCAGCGCGTCATATGCCATTACCAGCAGAATCGCGATATAGAGAAAGGCGAAGCGGTTCGGCAAACCGTTCTGCTGGTGGAACCCATGCCAGATATAGTTCGGAATATTGCAGGCAAAAGAAAACAGCAGAAAGGCACAAAGCCCGTAATGCGCCAGCCGCTCCCGCAGACGAATCTCGTGGTCAAACAGATACAAAATCGCCAGCAGAACGGTCGCTACGCCACAGTATACATTCAGGCCGACCTGTGTGCTGGAAATCGTCACCGGCTCCATGAATGCCATATGATTTTCCAGAAGTTCCGCAAGGCTCTCGTAAAACTTCACAACCGTGGGAAACGAATTTCCTTCCATGGATTCTGAGGCAGTCAGCCCCATAAACGCAGGAATCAGAACCAACGCTGCCATACCGCCCGCAAGCAGTGAATGCCAGGCAAAGGTCAGGCAGCTCTTGCCCAGATCACGCGGGAAGCTGTGGGACTCCGTCGTCCCGTGCCGACCGTACTCTCCCGTCTGTGCAATCCAACACACCAGAAAATACAGGCAGGCAAACAGACAGAGCATAAACCCAATATAATAATTACACCAAAGCCCGTAAAACAGAGCCAGACAGTAAAATTTCCCCCTTCCGCCTTTCACAATCTGCTCAATGCCATACATAACCAGCGGCAGCATGGCAATGCTGTCCAGCCACATCAGATTGAAATAATAGCCGATCACAAAATTGCTCAGGCCAAACATCACGCCAAAGACAGCTGGCAAATACTTTCTCTCCTCGTCTCTTTTGTGCAGATACCAGGAAAAACTGCCGCCGCAGAGCGCAATCTTGAGAAGAATCATCAGATCCATGAAGTCGCATACATTCTGCGTCGGAATAAAAGCCATCAGGAAGTTCAACGGACTCGCCAGGTAGTACGCGTAAGTGGACCAGAAGTTATAACCAAATCCGCCGGAAAATGAGTACAGGAACGACTCGCTGTTTACCAGTTTCTCATGAAAATCCGTGTAGAACGGCAGATACTGGTGAAGCGAATCGATGATCAGCAGCGTCTTATCGCCGAACGGCCAGACACCCATCAGCGCAAAGCCGACCAGTGCCACCATCCCGGTCAGGAAAAATCCGGCCAGAAAATAATTGCGCGAGATGCACGCAGCGGAGCGCTGTTTTTTTCTTCTGGCTTTTATTCTCTCAGAGAAACGCTGTTTTTCCCTCTTGCCATTTGGTATTTCCTCTGAAAGACTGCTTCTGACCTCAGAGTCATTCTCATCTTCCAATATTCCCTGAGCAGGAGAGACGCGCTCCGCAGCGGACGCATCTTCCTTAAATACAACAAACTTGCTGATCAGGAAATTCAATACCAGAATCACCACCTGTATCAGCAGCTTGGAGACCATGTTCGGCACGTCCCAGATGCAGACCAGGCACAGTACGCCGAGCACTTCGATCAGCATCGTCCCCAGCCGCATGCCAATGAAGCTGCCCGCCTCGCGGCACAGTGCTGCAAACGAATGCGTCCTGTGTTCAAAGACAAACAGCTTATTCACCACATAAGCGAAAACAATCGCCAGCAACACCGCAATCGTGTTCGCCACGGTGATATTAAAACCCGCCAGACACAACAGATAGTAGGAAATCAGGTTGACCGCCGTCGTACAGCCGCCGAAAAAGATATACCTCACTGCCTGATTTTGAATTAATTTTTTCATAATACCTCGCATCCTTGCAAACAGTTACCGGCCGCACCATGACCAGATTATTGTTACCCCACAACTGTTCCGTACCTTTACAATTATGTTATTTCAACCCCTACAGATGGATTTCTTCCCGCAGGCCAAACGAATAAATCACCCGGTCGCAGACCTTTTTGCCAGTCAGACGCTCCAACGCTTTCTGATAATAATCAATCTGCGTCCGATAACGCTTTACCAGGACAGAACCATCCGAAACCCGATCCGTCTTGTAATCGACCACCGTAATTTGCCCGTTCTCGACAAACCAGGCGTCAATGATCCCCTGCACTAATATCATTTCCTCTGACAAAGACGTCTTCTTCTCCGCCTCTGATCCGGCGGCCGAAGAAAGCTGCCCATAAATCTCGTCCGCCGACACGCCCAGTACAAATGGACGCTCCCGGAAAAGCTGTCCTTCCTGTGCTGCCTTCTCCATCCGCTCTCCAAGTCGGGAGCGCAAAAAAGCGGAAATATCGCCCAGTCGAATCATCGCGGCATCTTCCTCGGACATTTTACCACAACTTATCAATTCTTCCAACTGGAAACGCAATTCTTCTTTCTTAGAAAAATTTAAATTTTCCATAAATGTATGGTAAGCCGTACCGCGATCGGCACCACCCGGCTGCAACTTTCCATATCCGCCCGTATTTATCCGGATAAGGGATGAGCCTTCTCCCCGATCAGCCATATCATTCTTGCCCGCTGTTTTGGATGGAAGCGGCTCGGGCTGTGAATCTCCACCTTCGCTCATGTCCATCATAAATCGGGGAATCAATGGCACGACCTCTTCCTCGGCATACAACTCCTGTGCGTCATTTTCTTCCATCCGCTGCGACATCTTTTTCAATTCGGAAACTGTGACCTTGCCGGGAATTTCCCGGTTTGCCTCATAAGGATATTCTGTCCCGAACACCCGCTCCAGATAATCTCTCGCCTGCTCATCCTGACAAACATCCGGGTTCACACGCAAAAGATCGTTCAGGGAAAGAAGTTCTTCCGTGTACTCCCTGGTCTCCTCGGCGGCATTGCCGGATGCTGAGGCAACAATTACATGAAACTTTCCCGCATAGTCGTCCTCTGACCGTTTCATGGAATTTTCCTTTTCCAGCGCGCAGTTACTTTCGTCTGCATATGCTCCGGCATCTGTGAAAGCCATCACGCCCGTGGAATCGAGCAGTGCCGGAACCACCCAGTCCAGATACGTGGACGCACCGGACAGCCAGGAATACCCCAAAGGTCCGTCCTTTGCCAGCGCTGCCGCATTCTTCCAGATGGGCAGCCGCTTTTCCAGATTTTTCACACTTCCGGTCAGAATCAGCTTTTCCTTCGCCCTGGTCATTGCTACGTACAGAACACGCAGTTCTTCACCCAGGTTCTCCGTGGAGAGCTTCTGCTGAATCACTTTTTTCAAAAGCGTGGCCTGGCGCATCCGGGGCAGTTCCCCCAAAGAGGAACCGTCCGTGCCCTCCGAATCTCCCTGGGAATCCGTCGGCGTGTGCGTCACGCAATCACAGGCAATCCCCCATTCCGGATGCATGACAACGTTGCCGCGCACATCGCTTTCATTGAATTGCTTGCCCATTCCGCTGACGAACACAATCGGAAATTCCAGTCCCTTACTCTTATGGATACTCATGATCCGCACGGTATCATCCGCCTCAGAAGCGACATTTGCTTCCCCGTAATCCACCTCATACTTTTGCAGATTTTCAATATACCGCACAAAATGATACAGACCACGGAAGCTGGTCGCCTCATAAGCAATCGCCTTTTCCACCAGCATATCCAGGTTCGCACGCCGCTGCTCTCCGGCCGGAAGCGCGGCCGCATACTCACCGTATCCAGTCACGTCCAACAGTTCCCACAAAAGCTGATGTACCGGCGTATGCGCACACTTTGCGCGCAGCGTTTCATAAGTTGAGAAAAAAGCAGTCAGTTTCTGTGCGGTTTTGGTATCCGGGAAGCGTTCCAGATACCGCTGGCAGCAATCATAAAAAGAAAGCCTGGTCTCCGTTTCTCCCGCGAGACGAATCTGAGCCAGCTCCTCGTCGTTCAGCCGCCCGATCGCGCTCCGCAGCACAGCCGCGAGCGGAATATCCTGCTGCGGATTATCCAGAATCTGTAAATAGGAAAGAACCACTCGGACCTCTGCCGTCGAAAAATAGCCTTTCTGTGAGCCGGTAAAGCAGGGGATTCCCATGTCGAGAAGCACCTCGCCAAAGGTCTCCGCCCAGCCGCTGACCGACCGAAGCAAAATCACAATATCCCCGTAGCGCACCGGACGAAATTCCCTGCTCTCTTTATCAAGCACAGACATCTCTCCCACCATTTTCTGAATCCGGCGGCCGACCATTTTCGCTTCTTCCCTGCGCAGATTTTCCGCCGAGGTATCGTTTTCTCCCTCGCTTCCATCCAGAATAAGAAGTTCCGGTGTCTCCGCCCTGGTTCCATCTGCCAAAGAAGGGCTCTTGGGAAACTCCGCACCCGGATACAGAGCCGCGTCGTCATCATAAACGACCCCGCCGAGCGGCTCTGTCATAATCCTGCGGAAGATCGCATTGACCGCAGAGAGTACCTGAGGACGGCTGCGAAAATTCCGGTGAAGGTCGATGCGGCAGCCGGACGATGGCTCATCCGGGTCAGCAGATGTTTCCTGGTTTGATCCATAGGGGCGATAGCTTTGATATTTTTCCAGGAACAATTCCGGGCGAGCCAGCCGGAACCGGTAAATGCTCTGCTTGACATCCCCCACCATAAAACGGTTGTGTGCGCCAATGCCTTTTCCGGAAACACTGTCGAGAATCAGTTCCTGTACAAGATTGCTGTCCTGATACTCGTCAATCAATACTTCCTCAAATGTCTCCGCATATTCCCTGGCCACCGCCGTTGAAGTAAGTGCTCCTCCTGTCTCCTGGCTCACGAGCGCATTCAGCGCCAGATGCTCCATATCTCCAAAATCCAGAATGTTTCGTTCCGCTTTTTTCTCGGAGAGACGCTTCCTGAAAGTCTCCGTCAGTTCTGTCAGAACACGCACCGAGACACCGCTTTTTCCATAGGCTTCCCGCAGTGCCTCCAAATCATCGTAATAATACTGGTCCCGAAGCGCGCTGATCTGTTCTTTGCAGTCGGCACGCATGGCCTGCACCTGCTGTTTCTTTTCCTCCGAAATCTTTTCATCCTTTTTTGTGCCAAGGCGTGCGAAACCCGCGAGATTCCGAAATTCTTCCAGATATCCTTCAAACGAGCCGCCCCGCTCCAGGCCATCCACCAGTTCCAGATCCGAAAACAGCGCTTTCTCATAAGGATACGGCCCGTCCGGCTCCTGTGTGATGCGGATTGCCGCTTCCAGCTGCCCGCGGATATCCTTAAGCCGCACGGCCGTATCCGTTTCGATAAAGGCCATCCAGCCCGGCTGTTGCTGCTCTTTGTCCGACCAGTCTTTTTCGTATGCTTCACGGCACTCCCGCAGCCAGTCCTCTGGAAATGGCTGCCCCAGCGCAAAATGGTAGATCTGCAAAATCATCTCTTCAATCTGGGCATCGCTCTTTCCGGTCGCGATCTGCTCCAGAAATTCCGTAAATTCCCGTCTGTCATAAAGCTGACCGGAGACTGCCTGATCCTGTGGGCGGTCGGAGGTACAATCATAGGCCTCATCAACCACTGTTTTCACCACTTCCTGCTCCAGCAGCGTCACCTCACCTTCATCCGCAATACGAAAAGCCGGGTCAATCCCGATTGTCTGAAAATGATTGCGCAGTACGTGCAGACAGAAACTGTGAATCGTCGTAATTTTCGCGTTATGCACCAGCACAAGTTGTCTTTGCAGATGAACATTGTCCGGATCCCGCTCGGCCCGTTCCTCCAGGGAATCACGGATGCGCCCCCGCATTTCCGCCGCCGCCGCGTTGGTAAAGGTAACGACCAGAAGACGGTCAATGTCGACCGGATGCGTCTCGTCCGTGATCATCTTTAAAATACGTTCTACCAGAACCGCAGTCTTACCGGAACCAGCCGCCGCCGAGACCAGGATATTCTGACCCCGCGCGTCAATCACCTGCTGCTGTTCCTTCGTCCACTTCACTGCCATGTGTCGTCACCTCCTTTCTCAGGCTATCCCCTGTCGATAGGCGCTCGGGTATCGCCCCCTCACCTTCGTTCTCCGCTCTCGCTTCGGTCGGTGCTAAACGCCTGCCACTGGCAGGCAGCACCGGCGGCAGGTCGCGCCTGCCATTTTCTGAACGCTTTGCGTTGGGCAGGCGCTCAATTACTTCGTCGGCTGTCAGCTGCGGCTGCCGTTTTTCGCAGCGGCCGGGGAGTTTGCGGTCGAAGCCGCAGACATCCGCATAAAGACAGTAATCGCAGGCGCTTCTGTTTTTATCCACATACGGACGTGCCTCGATCATTCCATCGAGAATTTCCCCGCCCATCCTGCACAGAAGTTCAGTCACGTATCCGGAAAGCGCCTCAAACTGCTCCGTTGTTACAACGCTGGAGGTTGCTTTGAGCGTCCCATCCTTCTTGAAACCTACGGGAATCACCAGCGAATCTCCGCTCATCGCCCCGTCAAAAAGGCGAATCACCGGACCATCGCTGTTTACCAGGCCGTTCGGCCGCATTTTTTTCAGCAAAGTCTCCCTCGCTCGCTCCGGATCCTCCTCCTTTTCCAATACCGGGTCCTGCATCCGGTGATAGAAAACACCGGCGGGGACGACCTTTTTGTCCGGGTGCAGCTTCCGTTCCATCTCAAGTGCCGCATTCAGGTAAACAATCAGCTGCATCTGAAGCCCATAGTAAAGCGACACCGGGTCAAACTGCGTCATACCGGATTTATAATCAACCACTTTCACATAGACCGTGTCCTCCGTCTCCGCGGTGTCGATGCGGTCAATCCGCCCCTGCAGACGAATCTGTCCATTTTCTCCCAGGCGCACTCTCGTCGCGTCCAGATTGTCCGTATCCGCGAATGAAATCTCAAAACCAACCGGTCGGAACCGCCCTGCCCTCGTCTGCTCACGCATCACCCAAACCGTACGCCGCAGAATCCGTTTCAGCCGCCGGATTGTATATTCATCGCGCGCGTTCGCATGCAGAATGCCATCCCCATACCGTTCTGCCGCCATATCCACGCACTGATCCATGCGTCTGGCCTGTTCTTCGTATGGACGCTCGCCCGGGTCAAAGCCCTCCGCAAGCATTTGCCGTGAAAAAAATTCAATCGCTTCGTGAAACAGTGTTCCCAGGTCAGTCGCCTGCAGCCCATACTCTTCACGGCTTCGCAGCCGCAAGCCGTAGGAAGCAAAATGGGAAAACGCGCAGCCCGCAAACAATTCCAGCCGCGTGACGCTCGCCGATATTCCTCCTGAAGCACCGCCCTGCCGGAACATTCCGTAGAGTTCCCGCGCGGTCTGTGCCTCCAGATGCTCCGTATCCGGAACTTTTCCACGCAGGAAAGCCGCGCCGACGAGGGTGCGAACCCGTTCCCGGTACGCGTCATCTTTCAAATACAGCCGATACAGCTCAAGCCAGGCACTCTGCTCCGTGTGTGTTTCCTGTGCGTCAGACTGTTCGCCCTGATTTCTCCCAAAATCTTGCATTTCCCGCTGATTTTGGATTGATTCCCTTCGGCACGTCTCTGTCTGACCAGGGGCAGCTGCCGCCGAATTCCGCACTTTCTGCAGCCCATGCAGCAGGTACAACATCCCATTCTCTTTTGAAGTCACCTGAGAAAACATCGTCCCTGCGTCCTGCTCCCGCTGCGTTTGCATCTTCGGAAACAATCGCCTGAGTACAGAAACCAGATAGGATGGCCGCATTGCCGTCCCATCTCCGCTGCTTAAACACCAGGACAAATACAGCCGATCCTGCGGCTTTGTCAGATTCTGGTAAAGATAGAAGCGCTGAATATAGCTGTTTTCCCGCGCGGAAGGCGCCAGAGAGGCCCCGGCGTTCAGCAAAATTTCCCGTTCGGTATCCGAGACAATCCCGCCGCCGTCCGGGCGGGCAGGTACCCAGCCATCATTCAGCCCAAGGAAAAACAATATTTTTACATTCGAAAGCCGGGAACGGCGAATATCACCCACCTGTACCTGATCGATGCCAGGAGGAATGATTCCGATTCTTGCTTCCGAAAGCCCTGCGTCCAATATCTCTGAAAATTCCCCGCAGTCCATCCGCTCTTCCCCAAGCAGATCCACCATTTCATCCAGCAGCCCGATCAGAACCGGATATACCTGCCGATACTCCGAGGAAAGCTCTCCCGCCTGGTTTTCCAGATTTTTCATCTGCTGCTGCACATTGCAGTCCGCCAACAGATGATACAAAGCCTGCGCATACGCACGAAGCGGACGATTTTTCACCCGCATCTCCTCTGTGAACGAACCAACACGGTCTATAAAACGCGCACGCAGAGCGTTATACAATTCCAGACCTGCGAGATGGATTTCTTCGCCCGAAGCTTCGGGAACCTGCATGTTTTCACCCAGACCCGTCACCGTGCGAAGCCCCTCCGGACACCAGGTCCATTCTTCTTCCCAGCGCCGATATCCGCGGATCCCCGCCGCGATCACATAGTTTTCCAGACGGTCTGCTTCGTCCGAAGAAAGACCCGCCAGCCCGGTCCGCAAAAAACGAAACACACTCTCACGCGAAAAATCATCCCGCACCATCGCCAGCGCCCCGCGCACAAATTCCAGACAGGGATTCAGAAGAATTCCTCTCGTCTCATCCACGAAAGCCGGGATACCATAGCTCGGGAAAATATTTTTGACATAATCCCCGTACGCATTCAGATCTCCGGCAATCACCGCGATTTCACGGTAGCGGTACTGCCCTTCCCGCACCAGATGTGAGATCGTCCGCGCCGCAAAATGCACCTCCTGCGCCGGAGAAGAAAGCTCATGAAGTGAAATTTCATCGGATTCCCCTTCATATGGAAGCTGCTTTTTCCGAAATAAATTCTGCTCCAGATGACGCAGCGCCCCATCCCTGGAAAAGCGCGGGAGCGTTCCCAATACAATCGGCTCTTCATAGCCGCGCATTTCGCCATCTCTCGTATCCGAGGTCTCTTGGTGGCTGCGGTTTTCGCCTTTTCCCATGCGCATTGTTTTTTCACAGCGTTCCGCCACGCTTTTGATCAGGCGGCGGCTCGGTGCGAACAGCTCATGCTCCCTGATTTTACCAAAAAAGGATTCCCGCGCATCAATGGTCACGGTCAGATAAATCTTCGGACAGACCACAAGAAGTTTTTCCAGAACCGAAAGCTGCGAAGGCGTGAATCCTGCATAACCGTCAAACGCAAGTACGCTCTGCCGCAGAAGCTTTGACTTTCCCGCCACCTGCGCAAGTACTTCCAGCAATTCTTCCGGCTTCATAAAACGATCCCGCTGATACTCCAGAAAAGCCCGGTAGAGCACTCGGACATCCTCCAGTTTCGCGTGCAGAAGAGGCCTGTTCTCCACCGATTCCAGCATGCATTGCAGGTCATAATCGGACACCTCATACTGCATCAGTTCTGAGAGAATGGATTTTACCTCCGATACATATCCCGTACGGTTCATCCGCGAGCCAAGCACTTTCAGCTGATCTTTTTGCTGTTCCGCCACCCTGCGCAGCATCAGATTTTTGCCGGTCTCAGTCAGAATCGTCCTGCGGTCAGCTCCAACTTCCTCAAATACCCGATGCGCCAGACGCCGAAAGCTGAGGACATCGATGTTCATAATACCGCCGTCCGGGTGCAGCAGCACCAGATCCCGCTGGGTCTGCATCGTGAACTGTTCCGGCACAATCACAAGATAACTGCGTTCCGGGTGAAGCCTCGATTCCTCAATCATCCTTTGATATAAGAAACGCGATTTTCCGCTGCCGGAATTTCCAAATATAAACTGCAAAGACATTCGATTCCTCCTCTGGTGCAAATCTGGATTCCATTCAGGATAGCACAATCCGCGCCATAATACAACCAATCAATTCTGTCCGTGTTTTTTCCGCATCGACACACTTTAGACATACTTTTCCGGTAAAGTAGGGCAGGGCAAACAGCCTGTATAATAGTAAACGACGTAAGTTGCATTACGATTCAGGAAAGGAAGGTTCAAACCTATGAAGAAAAAATTAGTAGCAATCATGCTGGGACTGACGCTCTCTTTTACATCCGTAGGCGTTTTTGCTGAAGAAGCAGAGACAGAAACCGAGACGGAGACCGAGACCGAAAATGCTGCCATTTCCGCGGGCATTGCGCTCCTCGATGCGGCAGCAGGCACCGGACTCGATCTGTACGGAGAGATTGTAATCATAAATGACGATGGTACACTTGTCGTAAATACCGGCGATCTGATCGAGGATGAGGAAGACGCTGCTTCTGCGACACTGGAGCTTTCAGAGGTGTACATACAGTTCACCGTCGCTGATGATGTAACCTCCGCGCAGCTCGCGGATTTGCTGACCATCACAACCGTTGAGGCAAATGCAGACGAAGACGCGGAAGAAGAGACGGAAAATACGGAGGACGAGGACGCGGAAGAAGCGGAAACCGCAGATAGCGATGAAGATGCAGAAGGCACGGCGGATGAAGACGCCGTGGAAGACACAGAAGCAGAATCCGAAACAGAAGAAACCGTTGAGACTGAAGATTTTGATGTCTCCGATTTTCAGGTTGGCGACATCATCCATTTCACAATCAGCAGTTCCTTCGAAATCGACACGGTCACGCTGATCTACACGCAGGCAGACGAGGCAGAAGATGAGGAAACAGCTACGGAAGCCGGCATGGAAAATGAGGAAGCTGCGGAAACGGAGACAGAAACCGTTGATGCAGAAGAATAAACTGCGAAATATTCCCTACTCGCCCGCGCGGGCCGGGGCGGCTTAAGCCGCAAAACACCTTGCCCGGCCCTGCGCATCAAAAAGGCGTCATGCGGTTTTGTCCGCACGACGCCTTTTCTCTTTCTTAGCTCTGCAGCCGCTTTAACTGCCCTTTCACCTGCTCCATCATCTGTGTATATTTCACAAGCTTCGCTTTTTCTTCGTCAATCTTTGCCTGCGGCGCCCGGCTCGTAAATTTCTCATTTCCAAGCATTCCATTGACACGAGCCAGCTCTTTCGTCAGACGCTCCTCTTCCTTTTGCAGACGCGCCAGTTCCTTATCCAGATCTACCAGATCCGCAAACGGCATATAAACAACCGCCTCCGGAATCACAGCCGATACCGCGTCGTCGCTGATGCCCGTCTTGTCTGCCTGCACATGCACCTCGCTCGCGTAACCCAGTGTTGCAAAAAAGACCTTGCCGTTCTCAAAAATCGTGCGAACTGCCTCGCTTTCCGCTACCACATATACCTGTGCTTTTCTGCTTGGCGGCACATTCATGCCAGTACGGGCATTGCGGATCGCGCGCACGGCTTCTTTGATCGTCTCAACCGCTTTCTCATCCTCTTCAAAGTTCCACGCTTCCTTCCATTCCGGCCAGGAGGAGATCATAATGGATTCCGCAATTTCCGGCATCTGGTATCCGGAAGGAGTCGTCCGGGATGGCCCCGCACCAGCGGATATGTTCACGCCGCACGCACTTTCCTCCGCCGTGTTCTGTAAGGTACAGAAAATCTCTTCGGTAATGAACGGCATGAACGGATGCAGCAGCTTCAGTGCATTCGTCAGCACCGTCTTCAGCGTCCAGAGCGCCGCTGTCTTGGAGGTGTCCGTCTCGCTGTAAAGACGCGGCTTCACCATCTCAATGTACCAGTCACAGAACTCTTCCCAGATGAAGTCATAGACCTTCTGCACCGCAATACCAAGCTCATAGCGGTCCATATTGTCGGTCACATCCTTCGCCAGATCATTGACCTTCGAAAGAATCCACTTATCCGCACTGGTCAGCTCGGAAATCTCTATCTGCGCCGGGATTCCCGCCGCACCGCCTGCTTCCGCCGCTTTGTCCAGATTCATCATAATAAAACGCGACGCATTCCACACCTTGTTCGCAAAGTTGCGGGACGCCTCCACCCGCTCCATATAGAAGCGCATATCATTGCCCGGCGCATTGCCCGTGATCAGTGTCAGCCGCAGCGCATCCGCACCGTACTGGTCAATGATTTCCAGCGGGTCAATGCCGTTTCCGAGGGATTTGCTCATCTTGCGGCCCTGGGAATCGCGCACCAGTCCGTGGATCAGTACATGATGGAACGGCACCTTCCCGGTCTGCTCAATACCGGAAAATACCATACGGATAACCCAGAAGAAAATAATATCATAGCCGGTCACCAGCACATCCGTTGGGTAGAAATAATCCATTTCCGGTGTTTTCTCCGGCCAGCCGAGTGTCGAGAATGGCCAGAGTGCGGAGGAAAACCAGGTGTCCAGCGTATCCGGATCCTGTGTCAAGTGAGCAGTGCCCAAGTGCGAAGCACTTTCGGAATCGGCACTGCGACCTGCCGCCGACTGGCAGGAGGGGGCGCTTCCCCTGCCGCACTTCGGACAGATCTTCGGCATTTCACGCGCTACTACCATTTCCCCGCAGTCATCGCAATAATAAGCCGGAATCCGATGCCCCCACCAGAGCTGGCGGGAAATGCACCAGTCCTTGATGTTCTCCAGCCAATGCAGATAAATCTTATCAAAGCGATCCGGGACAAAGGTTAAGGTTCCTTCGAAATCGGATTTGTTTCCGTCACCACTATCTGTCATCAGTCCATCCGTTGCAGGATTTGATGTGCTTGCAATCTCTCCATCTGCTTTCGCTGCGCCATCAGCCGCCTCTGCTTCCGACTCCGCTACAGCCTCCGCTGCGAGATCTGCGCCAGGAACATTAATTTTTCCGCGCCTGAGCGCCTCAATTGCCGGTTCTGCCATCTCTTTCATGCGCACAAACCACTGCGGTTTGATCATCGGCTCCACCGTTGTCTTGCAGCGGTCATGAGTGCCTACGCTGTGTGAATGCGGCACTACCTTTACCAGCAGACCGAGCGCATCCAGATCCGCCACCATCGCCTTGCGCGCCTCGTAGCGGTCCATCCCCGCGTACTTGCCGCCCAGCTCATTGATCGTCGCGTCATCATTGAGAATGTTGATCTCCGGCAGATTATGGCGTTTGCCTACTTCGAAGTCATTCGGGTCGTGTGCCGGCGTAATCTTCACACAGCCGGTTCCGAACTCCTTATCCACATATTCATCCGCGATCACCGGAATCTGCCGGCCGGTCAGCGGAAGCTCCAGCATCTTACCCACCAGATGTGTGTAACGCTCATCCTCCGGGTTCACCGCCACCGCGGTATCCCCGAGCAGCGTCTCCGGACGGGTCGTCGCGATCTCCACGAACTGCCCCGGTTCGCCCACCACCGGATAATTGATGTGCCAGAAAAATCCATCCTGATCCTCATGAATCACTTCCGCGTCAGAAATTGAGGTCTGGCAGACCGGACACCAGTTGATGATACGGGAGCCCTTGTAAATATAACCCTTATTGTACAGGCGGATAAACACTTCCTCCACCGCTTTCGAGCAGCCCTCATCCATCGTAAAGCGCTCCCGCTCCCAGTCTGCGGAGGCGCCGAGCTTCTTCAGCTGATTCGTGATCTTTCCGCCGTACTCCTCCTTCCACGCCCACGCGTATTTCAGGAATTCCTCTCGGCCAATCTCATCCTTATCGATGCCCTTCTTTTTCAGCATCTCTGTCACCTTGACCTCCGTCGCGATCGCGGCGTGGTCCGTACCCGGCTGCCAGAGCGCCTCATAGCCCTGCATCCGCTTAAAACGGATCAAGATATCCTGCATCGTCTCATCCAGCGCATGTCCCATGTGCAGCTGTCCCGTCACATTGGGCGGCGGAATTACAATCGTAAACGGTTTCTTCTCCGGATTCACCTCGGCGTGGAAATATCCCTTATCCAGCCAGTTCTGGTAGATCCGGTCTTCCAGACCCTTCGGGTCATAGGTCTTTGCCAGTTCTTTGCTCATAGTCTCCTCCTTTTTTCGGTTGGTAAAAAATAAAAGCGCCCTCTGCATACAAGCGTATACAAAGGGCGAATGTCTCGCGGTACCACCTTTTCTTGCGGACAAAAGCGCACACTTTCATCCGTATCTCCATCTCCTGTAACGGGAAGCCCCGGAATGCCTTACACACGGATTTGGCGCATCCGCTTCAGCCACTCAGTTCAAAAGCCACATTCCGCATCCGTCCATCCCAAAGGGTCTTCCAGCCAGTGAACCCTTCTCTCTGTCGGCGCCGTGATGCGTACTCCTCTTTCTCTTCACTATTCCGGCTGTGATTACGAATCATTGTTCCTCACAGCTATTTACTTCTCTGTTATCTTAACGAACGGAGTGGAGTTTGTCAAGATACTTTTTCCATCTTCAAAATATCTGTTCTGAACCATGGTTTACTGCCAGTTTCGTTTCAATACCTCACTCTTCAGCAAAAGAGTGCTCCGCGCTGTTGCTTTGACAGGATGGAGTTTTCCCCGCTTTATCAGATCATTGACATTCTGTCTGGAGCAGCCCAGGATCTCTGCCGCCTCACTGACATTAATGATCCGCTGTGCCGCAAAAGCACGGAAGTCTTCCATCACCAATGGGACTTTTTCTCCGTACTGGTATAAAATATAATCCGGAATGCTCATATTTTCATCCCAGGTGACTCCGTGCCCTCCTGTCTCCATCCGTACGCAATCAAACAGTTTTTCTTTTTTCATCAGAATCGAAAACCGGGAATGCTCGCGGAACCAGACAGTCAGATCACATTTGCGAACCATCCCATCCCGGAAAAAAACCAACAGGGTATTACACCCCAGTGAAATCACATCCTCGACTCTTTTTGCAAAGCGTCCCCGAACCTGCGGCGGTAGTTCCTGCTCCTTTCGCGGAACAAGAAAATAATCGTCCTGCGCGCATCTGCCCATAGAAAGCAGAAGTAATTCAAACTCATCATATTCCTTCAGACCGTTGTCTTTCAGTACCTGCCCGATATTCTGTCGGTCTGCGGGAACAATCCGCTGCTGTACCCACACTCTGCTCCAGTAAGAATTGACCGTTCTTTCTCCGCTTTTTACAAAGGACGATAAGAGCAGCGGCGTCTCCCATTCATCTGCGTCATCGGGAAGTTCAATATAAAACCGTTTTTCTGTTTCATAATAGAGAAGCCACGCCAGATCTTTCTGAATCTCTGCGCTCTCATCTCTGATCGCAAATAGCTTCATATACGCACCACCGTTTCCAGATCATTTCCCATATTTTATCCCGCAGATTTTGTGAAATCACATCATTCAGCCCCTGCATGAGTACCTCCTTGTGTTCAGGGAGCAGACATTTCAGCTTTGGAAATTGCCCCATCGGTATCAGCTTCAGATTGTCCAGCGTTGACCGTGAACCAAGCCAGGTATTGGTAAGCCGATCCTCCATCACATCATAGCCTGCAATTGCTTCCTCCGTCAGGCAGCTAAACAGCAGAGACAGTCCGTGATCAAAAAGTGGAGCCAGACGGATCGTCCGCTTCCGGCTGTCGCGCAGCACCTCAATATTCGCTCCATGACGATCCCGGTTTAAGATCAGATAGTCAACGGCAAACATCGTATAGACATAATCCGCCCATCCATTGCGGATACAAAAGTCCAGAGGCTTTTCTCCTTCCATATGTTCCCTGTCGTAATAGACATCCAATGCAATCTTGCTCTCTCCGCTCTTCTTAAAGTCCCTGGAAGCACAAAGAAATACTTCCTGCTGCTGTTCACTTACCAGGATATCCGCATGGATCAGCTGATAATGCAGGTGCTCAACCCCCAAAATTGTGAGCAGGCGGTCAACAATTAATTCATTTACACATTCATGACCAATCACACCGCGCATCGTGTCATAATTAGAAAGCTTATAATAAATCTTTTCCCCGCCCAATTCGGAATATGCTTTCAGGAATGATCCGGCCGTTCCGGAAGAATTCCGGGTTCTCGTCCAGGATAAATATGTAAGATCCTGTTTTTCTGACACAATATCTCTCATAAAAACCTCCCGGAATCGAGTAGGAGGCGGCCTTCTTTTGCCTCCTATTCGCCCGCGCGCGCCGGGTGCGGCTTTAGCCGCAAGACTCCTTGCCCGGCCCTGCACATAAGACAGAATACCCCAATACTTGTCATATGTCAAGTATCAGGGTAGTATCTACGCCGCTTTCTCACTGAATTTCACGATCAGCAGCTCCACCGCAAGCCGGTCATTCAGCCTGCCGGTCTTGACCGCCTCCTCCGCTTCCACACAGTCCTCAACTGCCTGCCGGAGCGCTTCCTTTGAAAAATGCGCCGCCTGCGAGAGCGTCTTCTTCGCGATAAAAGGCGCCAGCCCGGCTTTCGAGGCCACTGTATTGTGATCCATGCCCTGTTCTCTTAAGTCCTTTAACTGGAGCATCTGATTAAACTGCCGCGCGATCAGGAACAGAATGCGCATCGGCGGTTCCTTCAGCGACAGCAAGTCGTAATACAGATCCAGTGCCTGCCGCTGCTGCTTCTCTGCCACCGCACGAATCATCTCAAAAATCTGGTTTTCCGTCGTTTCTGTACAGACCGCCTCGACATCCGCCGGTGTAATCGCGTCTGCGTCCAGGGTGTAAGAAAGCAGCTTTTCCAGCTCGTGCGCGATGTTTTCCATATCATCGCCGGTCTTCTGCAGAAAGAGGGACATCGCGTCCTGCGTGATCCTTTTCCCGTCCCTCTTTACCATGCCCAGCACCCAGGCCGTCAGCGTCCGTTCGTCCTGCCGCTTCATCTCCACAACGCGCCCGCAGTCCTTCACTTTTTTGTAAAGCTTGCCTCGCTTATCCACTTCACTCTCTACAAAAACCAGGATCGTCTCCGGCGGCATCTGCGGCAGATACTCCGCCAGCTCCGGACTTGCGTTTTTAAAAAACCCGCTGTCCTCAATCAGAATCAGCCGATGATCCGCAAAAAAAGGCATCGTCTCCGCCTGGTCGATCATCTGCTTCACATCAATCCCCTTGCCCGTATAAACGCTGAGGTTCATCGTATCGTCCTCCGGCAAAATTGCGGCGCGGAGTTTATTTTTGTATTGAACCTTCAGATAGGCTTCCTCTCCATACAGAAGGTAGGCCGGGCGAAACTGGCCGCTTTTGATGTCTTCGTTTATCGTTTTCATAGCGTCTGGTCTTTCTCTCTTTTCTTTTTTGTCATCAGGCCGCCGATACGGCCAGTCTCCTTTGCGGTCAGGGATTTCCATCCCAGCGTTTTCACTTTTTCCAGCAAGCCCAGTTCTTCCGCAATCTCATACTTTAATTTGTCATCCGGGCTGAGTTCCTCCCAAATAAGCTTTTTTTCAGACATAGTCACACTCCTTTTTGGCGCCCATCCAACGCGAAGCGTTTTTTGATTGATGGGCGTGTCCTGCCGCCGAGCGTACGCGAGGGGGCATTTCCATTATTTTCACTGTTTCCTTTGGAGTATGGCCTGATTTGAAAAAAATATTCAGGGGATAAGAACCAACTGATTCTGCTACCACATGATTAAACCCCGCCAGAGTACTTTATTTGTTACACTACAGCTTCTACCAGCACTCTGTCCCCAAGAATAACCTGTTTTACTCCAACCTGTTTCTTCTTATTAAAATTAAAGCTCAACAGATATCCTTTTTGCAAATGGTAAGCATCCATGTATTCCAACAGCTGCTTTTCGCCGCGTTTATTATATTCTTCCCCATGCCAGATTTTCATTTCAAGAACCTCCTGGATGCCTTTGTAATCAATGATCACATCCGTGCGCTTCCTGCTTCTGGTTCTGGACTCAATATAATAATTCCCGCTCCCATTTATGATAGGTTTCAGGAAGATCAGAAAAATACGTCTTCCATTATCTTCAATAAACCGCTCATCTGCATCAGCATAGATCTCTTCAAAGTATTCACAGAATTTTTTCAAAATCAATTCCATTTGCAGATGTCCGCCCAAAACAAATTGGTTTTTCTCTGTATCTGCAACAGAGATTATTTTTTCTTCCGTCTCTTCTTCTGAAAGAAACAGATTATACAGTTTCATTTCAAATATCCGGTTTGCAACCACAACTGCGCCATCTTTTTCCTTCAGAAAACCAAACATTTCCCCAATACGGATACGTTCATTGTCCGCTTCATAAGAATATCTTTTCCCCTGAAACAGGATGCTGTAGATCATTTCTCTTAATTTTGGAAAATCAGCCAGTTTTTTTATCATATCGTCAAAGAGCGTATTTGGCTTTTTCAGCATCTCTCGAACCGCGTCCTGAAACGCTCCTGCAGACCAGGCAGCTTCTCGCTCTTCTTTTGAACTGTTTTCACTCAATGAAGCTGTCATGATCTGACACAGTCTGGACACAAGAAACGGATAACCCGAAGTATAGTCGTATAATAATTGACTGATCTTTTCCGTATCCATTCCGGTTTCCCAGTCCTTTTCATACTGCACCAACATTGACGCGATATCGCTGGCAGAAAAACTCATGTCAACTGTAAAATCGACCGCAATGTTCCATGGACTATTGTATTTCGATTCCACATTCGGATGCATTTTCTGTTTTAAATTTTTTATATCGTATACCCCTGCCAGAATGACTGACCAAAAAGTGGTGTCCCATCCGGACGCCTGATCCAGATACTTTGCGCGAAGAAGACCAAGGAAAGAAAGAAAAATCTGATTATCAGAACTTCTGTCCACCTCGTCAATCATCAAAACCACTTTCTTTTTACACGCTTTGCAAAGGTTTGTTATCTTTACTCCCAGACTGCGCATCGGAAACCGCTCAGAAACAGGCTCCTCCCATGCACGAATGATCCTTTCCTCTATACTCTGTCTGCGCAGACAGTCCGCTATATCCATCGTCAGGCCTTCCGCAAGAAGTGCAGGAGAAACAAAATATTCGTCTGCGGCTTCAAAGCTCAATCGAAGTACGATAAACGACTCTTTCAGTCTTTCCTCAAGCAGATATAACATCGTCGTCTTGCCATACTGTCTCGCACGGTTCATTGTAAAATATTTTCCCGGCGATACGTAGTCCTCAACGATGCGTTCCACACGGTCACTGACATCCACCATATAGTTTCTTTCAGGCACACAGACCCCCGTGACATTAAAAGTTTTCTGCATAGGCTCCTCCAATCTCCGGTACTGTCTAAAGCATTATAGAATATCCGCTCTCCGAGCAATCCGCCGCACAATGCGGGCATTATGCAATCATTAAAATCTGCTTTCAGTCAAGTACATCATATCACGAGATAAAATTTCCGTCAATTTCTCCCAATTTAAAAAAGCCGCAAACAAATCCATGTTCTGCGGCTTTTTTATGCGCAGGGCCGGGCAAAGAGTCTTGCGGCTAATGCCGCACCCGAATCGCGTCTTTCATGCTCTTCACATACTCTGCGACCTTCGGCACACAGTCCGCGCCGTACTCTTTGCAAAGTTTCACAATCGCAGAACCGACGATGACGCCGTCGGCCTCTCTGGCCATTTTCGCAGCCTGCTCCGGTGTGGAGATACCAAAACCGATCGCACACGGAATGTCGGAGGCTGCACGCACCAGCCGCACCATCTCACCGATGTCGGTCGTGATCTCGGAGCGGACACCGGTCACACCCAGGGAGGAAACGCAGTAGATGAAGCCCTCTGCCGCGGACGCAATCTGCGCGACACGCTCATGGGAAGTCGGCGCGATCAGAGAGACCAGCGCCAGGCCGTTTTCACGGCAGGTAGCGGCGAACTCTTCTTTTTCTTCAAAAGGTACGTCGGGGAGGATGATGCCATCCATGCCGACCTCCGCCGCTGTCTTCACGAATCGTTCAATGCCATAGGAAAATACAACATTCGCGTAGGTCATGAACACCATCGGGATCTGCGTATTCTCGCGGATTTTTTTTACCATGTCAAAGATCTTGTCCGTAGTCACACCGCCAGAGAGGGCGCGGTTGTTCGCCTCCTGGATGACCGGGCCTTCCGCGGTCGGGTCAGAAAACGGAATGCCAAGCTCAATCAGGTCTGCTCCCGCTTTTTCCATCGCGTAAACCAGCTGCTCCGTCACCGCCAGCGATGGGTCGCCGCAGGTGATGAACGGGATAAACGCTTTTCCATGCGCAAACGCATTCTGTATCTTATTCATAAATATCCTCCCCTCTGTAACGCGCGATGGCCGCGCAGTCCTTGTCGCCGCGCCCGGAAATCGTGATGACAATGATCTGATCCGGGTCCATGGTCGGAGCAAGCTTTCTCGCGTAGGCAACCGCATGGGCGCTCTCAATTGCCGGAATGATACCTTCCAGCCGGGACAGATATTCAAATGCCTCTACTGCCTCGTCATCGGTGATTGCCACATATTCCGCACGTCCCTTGTCATACAGATAGGCATGCTCCGGCCCGATGCCCGGGTAATCCAGCCCTGCGGAAATCGAGTAAACCGGCGCGATCTGGCCGTACTCATCCTGGCAGAAGTAGGACTTCATACCGTGGAAAATGCCAAGCTTTCCGGTCGCGATGGTTGCCGCGGTCTCGGCCGTATTAACGCCGCGCCCCGCCGCCTCGCAGCCGATCAGACGCACGCTCTCATCCGGGATGAAATGGTAAAAGGTACCGATCGCGTTGGAGCCGCCGCCGACGCAGGCCAGCACCGCGTCCGGAAGCTTCCCCTCTTTTTCCTGTAGCTGCTCTTTGATTTCCTTGGAAATCACGCTCTGGAAATCGCGCACAATCGTCGGGAACGGATGCGGTCCCATCACAGAGCCAAGGCAATAATGCGTATCGTCAATCCGTCTGGTCCACTCGCGCATCGCCTCGGAGACAGCGTCCTTGAGTGTACTTGTCCCCGTCGTCACCGGATGTACCTGCGCGCCAAGCAGCTTCATGCGGTAAACATTCAGCGCCTGGCGTTTGGTGTCCTCCTCGCCCATATAGACCTCGCACTCCATATCCATCAATGCCGCCGCCGTCGCCGTCGCCACGCCATGCTGTCCCGCTCCGGTCTCCGCGATCAGACGGGTCTTTCCCATCTTCTTCGCCAGAAGCGCCTGGCCAAGCACGTTATTGATCTTGTGCGCACCAGTGTGATTCAGGTCTTCCCGCTTGAGATAAATTTTCGCGCCGCCCAGATCTTTCGTCATACGCTCCGCATAATACAGGCGCGACGGCCTGCCCGCGTAATTGTTAAACAGTTCCGTCAGTTCCCGGTTGAATTCCGGATCATCTTTGTAATGATTGTAAGCCTCTTCCAGCTCAATCACGGCATTCATCAGCGTCTCCGGGATATACTGACCGCCGTGTATTCCAAATCTGCCACTCATGTTTTATCATCTCCTATTCTTGTTCCACTCTCGCACCCGCGACACCGCGGCGAGCATTTTTTCACGATCTTTCTTTCCGTCCGTCTCCACACTGCTGCTCATGTCCACGCCCCATGGATGCAGCTGATCCAGCGCTTCCGTGATATTATCCGGTCCGATGCCTCCGGCCAACAGAAACGGCCGCTGAATCTGGTTTGCTAGGGTCCACTCAAATGTCTGACCGGTGCCGCCGCCCCCATTGTCCAGAAGAACCAGGTCGGCGGAGCTTTTGTTTACCATATCTGCCCAGCTCGAAAATACGTTCCCAGCCGAACGGTCTGCCGGTTCGAAAGCCGCTTTCTCCTGACAGGAAGGCTCTCCGATTCCGGGTTCTGCCGCATTCCGGATATGAAATGGTTTTTCGGACGATCGCATCCGGATTTCACTAATTTCTTCCGGTATCGGCACCCGAAACGCCTTAATAATAAAAAATGTCCCATACGTCCGCAGCTTCCGGATATATTCCTCATCCTCGCTCCCGTGCAGCTGAGCAACCTGTATCGTACCATCCCGCAGAATCTCCGCCACGTTCTCTACCGGCTCGTTGCGGAACACGCCGACCGGAATGATCTCCGGGGAAAGATTTTTGCGCAGCGCACGCACCTGATCCGGCGTCGTGTTGCGGATGCTCTTCGGTACGTTTATAATAAATCCGCAGTAGTCCGGCTTCGTCTCGTTGACAGAATCAATATCCACCGGACGTGACAGGCCGCAGAGTTTTATTTTTACGGGATTTCCATTCATAATCGCCATTTCTTCCTTTTCGGTTTGTCCGATTTTCCTGCAGACGCAGGATGCCCTTTCTCTTAAATCAGAATTGCATCCTGCCCGCACAAGCCTTTGTCATTCCCCACGCAATTCCCGCAGCATCGCCTTTTTATCCGCCGCACGCATCAGCGTCTCACCGATGAGTACCGCATTCGTGCCGTTCTCCACCAGCTTTTTGATATCGTCCGCATTGCGGATGCCGCTCTCTGAGACAAAAATCGTTTCCGGCGGCACCAGTTTGCGATAACGCGCGCTCGTGCCCAGGTCTACCTGAAAGGTCTTCAGATCGCGATTGTTTACACCGAGGATTTTCGCACCCGCTTTCATTGCCCGCAGGACTTCTTCCTCCGTGTGCGCCTCCACCAGCGCCGACAGCCCCAGCTCCGCCGCAAGCTGTCCATATGCCAGCAGCTGCGCATCATCCAGGATCGAACAGATCAGCAGCACCGCGCCCGCACCGAATGCCCGTGCCTGATAAATCATATACTCATCCACGGTAAAATCCTTTCGGAGAACCGGGATATGCACACTCCCCGCAATTTCACGCAGATAGCTGTCCTGACCCTGAAAATAATACGGCTCTGTCAGGCAGGAAATCGCCGCCGCGCCCGCCGCCTCATATTCCTCTGCGATTTGCAGATAGGGAAAATCCGGCGCAATCAGGCCCTTGGAAGGAGAAGCCTTTTTCACCTCACAGATGAAAGCGATTCCGAGCGAAGCCATCCGGTTATCTTCCATTTTCACATCAGTCTGTCCGGCGTCTTCGGCAGGCGCCCCCTTCTGCAAAAGGGCTTCATCTGCGGCTGCGGGGCGCAGCGCCTTTTCAAACGCATACGCCTCCTGCGCAGGGCCGCCGTCCGCAAATGCGGTTCCCCTCCGGTGTGCTTCCTCTGCCTGTGCACGGAGTTCTCCGAGCGGCATTTTCTCTTTTTCTTCAGCGATACGGACTTTCGTGCGCCCGGCAATTTCATCCAGAATATTCATCTTTTATTGTCTCCTTGTTTTTCAAGGTTGATTGACCCGTCGCGCCTCATTGATTGCTCAGCTCAATAAACTGCTCCAGCACCTTATTCGCGGAACCGTCGTCAATCAGCCGCTCTGCCATGCGCACGCCTTCCTCGATAGTCGCCGCCTTGCCCGCGATGTAAAGCGCGCCGCCCGCATTCAGGCAGACTGCCTGACGCTTCGGGCCGCGGTCTGTGCCGTTGAGAATTGCACGTGTGATCGCGGCATTTTCTTCCGGTGTACCGCCCACCAGTTCTTCCTTCGCGCAGCGCTCATAGCCGAACTGCTCCGGTGTCAGAACATAAGAGGTATACTGGCCATTGCGAATCTCACACACGGTCGTCGGCGAACTCATGGAAATTTCATCCAGCTTATCCTGACCGTACACCACCATACCGCTCGTTACACCAAGATTGTTCAGCACACGCGCCAGCGGCTCCACGATCGACTCATCATACACGCCCATCAGCTCCATGTTCGCGCCTGCCGGGTTGGAAAGCGGCCCAAGGATGTTGAAAATCGTGCGGATGCCCAGCTCCTTGCGAACCGGTCCCACGAAACGCATGGCGGTGTGATAGGTCTGCGCAAACAGGAAACAGATATTGATCTTCTTAATCAGCTCCAGACATTTTTCCGGAGAAAGAGAAATCTTGACACCGAGCGCTTCGAGTACATCCGCCGCGCCGCACTTAGAGGAAGCCGCACGGTTGCCGTGCTTCGCCACCGGAACGCCGCCTGCCGCAATCACAAGAGAAGCCGTCGTCGAGATATTAAAGGAATTGGCCTTATCTCCGCCTGTCCCGACGATCTCGAGCACATCCATCTCATGCAGCAGATGAATACCTTTCGCGCGCATACCGACCGCGGACGCTGTGATCTCGTCGATCGTCTCGCCCTTCATCGCGAGAGCCGTCAGATAAGAAGAAATCTGCACGTCACTCGCCTCACCGCTCATGATTTCCAGCATGACAGCTTCCGCCTCGTCATAGGTCAGATCCTGTTTGTTTGTCAGTTTGATAATTGCTTCCTTGATCATAGTTGATACCGCCTTTCTTTGTTCTATTGCTTTGTTTTCTCTTTATGTGATACAGCAGAGCCTTAGCAGATAAATGAATCAATCTGCACGGGCTTATTTTCATTTTGCTGCTGTTTGGAACTGGTTTACAAAGTTTCTTATAATTTGTATTCCATCCGGGGTCATGACGGATTCCGGGTGGAACTGCACGCCGTACACCGGGTATTCCTGGTGCTCGACCGCCATGACTTCCCCGTCCGGCGTCCGTGCGGTCACGCGAAGGGTCTCCGGCAGGGTGTCCTCTTTCACGGAAAGGGAGTGATACCGCGCCGCTGTCATTCCGGAGGAAAGTCCCTGAAACAGGACGCTGTCCGGTTCGATGAGCAGCTGCGACTTTTTGCCGTGCATCAACTCCTTTGCGTAGGTCACAGTCGCGCCAAAGGCCTGGCAGATCGCCTGGTGTCCAAGGCATACGCCAAACATGGGAATGGAACTGCCCAGCTTCTGAATCATCTCCACACAGATGCCGGCGTCTTCCGGACGTCCGGGGCCAGGTGAGATGAAAATTGCCTCCGGAGCCATCGTCCGGATTTCATCGACCGTGCAGACATCGTTACGGATGACCTGGATGTCCGGCCTTACCGCGCCGATCAGCTGATATAAATTATAGGAAAAGCTGTCGTAATTATCCACCAAAAGGTACATTATTCCACACCTCCCTCTGCCTGTTCCACCGCGTTGATCACTGCCCGCGCCTTGTTGCAGCACTCCTCAAATTCCTTGTCCGGTACGCTATCCGCGACAATCCCGGCGCCGGAGCGAATCGTGATGCGCCCATTTTTCTTAAATGCCAGGCGAATGGCAATACAGGTGTCCAGGTTCCCGGCAAAATCCAGATACCCGATTGCGCCGCCGTAAACGCCGCGCTTGCGCCCTTCCAGCTCATCAATGATCTGGCAGGCCCGCAGCTTCGGCGCTCCGGAAAGTGTCCCGGCCGGCAGAATCGAATCCACCGCATCCACCGCGTCGCAGTCCTTTCGGATCTGCCCGGCCACCGTCGAACCGATGTGCATGACATGCGAGTACCGCTCAATGGAGAGATATTTTTCCACCTGCACCGTGCCGATCTCGCTGATCTTACCGATATCATTGCGCCCCAGGTCGACCAGCATATTATGCTCGGATAGCTCCTTTTCATCCGCTAACAATTCCTCTTCCAGGCGCTTGTCTTCCTCGTCTGTCTTCCCACGCGGTCTTGTACCCGCAAGCGGGAAGGTATGAAGCGTACCATCCTCCAGCTTCACCAGGGTCTCCGGCGACGCGCCGACCAATTCAATGTCATCACTGGAAAAATAAAACATATACGGCGACGGATTCGATGTGCGCAGCAGACGGTAAGCGTCAAACAGGCTTCCCTCTGCCTCCGCCTGCATCGGGTTTGAGAGCACAACCTGAAAAATATCTCCCTCCCGAATGTAATGCTTGGCTTTCTCTACCATTTCTTTATATTTTTCCCTCGAAAAACAGGGCGTAATCTCTTCTTTCAAATGCAGCGGGGCGAAATACGCTTTCACGCCGCTCTTCAGCAGCTGCTCGATTCCTTTCAGCTTTTCCCCTGCCTCCCGATAAGAATCCTCCAGTCTCGCCGTATCCACGCCGCAGATCAGGATCAGCTTCTGCCGGTAATTATCAAACGCAATCACCCGGTCAAACAGCATCAGATCCGCATCCTGAAAGTTCTCCTCATCCTCACCTGTAAATTTCAATGTCGGTTCGCTGTAGCAGAGATAATCATAAGCAAAATATCCGACCAGCCCGCCTGTAAACGACGGCATTCCCGGCAGCTTTGGACTTTTGTTGGCCGCAAGAATCTCGCGGATCACTGTCTGTGGGCTCTCGCTGCGAACCACTTCTTTCACCTGGCCTCCGCCAACATCTTCCCCGCAGCGCAGTCTCACCTGGCCCTTCGCACAGGTAAGCTCCAGCGTCGGCGAATAGCCCAGGAACGTGTACCTTCCCCACTGATTGTGCGCTTCCGCGCTCTCAAGCATATAGCAGTGACGGCTCGCCGCCCGCAGCGTCCGCATAACTTCAATCGGCGTAAAGCGGTCAGAAAGCATCTCTGTACATACCGGAATTCTCCGATACTCGCCCGATGACGCAATCTTTTTTGCTTCTTCTAAAGATGGATACATATTTTCCTCCTTCTGTCTGGAAACCCAAAGATCCATTCCACTGAAAATGTAAAATCCTCTTCCTTGCCATACGGTATGATCCGGGTTCCTCAGATGTAAAATCGTTACAGCTCTCGCCTTTGAAAACAAAATAACAAAATCGGAACAAGGCATAGCCTGTAACGTAAATCTCCAGATGGAGAATGCTTCCGCAGGAAATTCAGAAAAAGAAAATCCCTGACAGATTTCTCCAATCTGTCAGGGACGAATATACTTCCGCGGTGCCACCCTGATTCACGGGAATCCCCGTGCGCTTACGAGATACCAACATATCTCCGGCAACTGACGTATGCCCTCACGTCGCAGAATACTCAGCAAAACCTGCCTTTGGCTGCGCCCTCCGCGGTCCATTTGACAATCTGCATCTCCATCCGGTTCTCAGCTGTGCACGGTTCTTTCTTCTTTGTCAGACAAAAACTCTTCCGTTCCTGTTTCTCCTCGTCTGCCGTTCGAATCATTCGCCGCGCCCGGACTCTCTGTGGGCACATCTACTGCCTTTATCTCCGCTTCAACGGTTTGTTCATTTTTACTTCATTCAGTCTACTACAGGGAACCCTTTTTGTCAATAATTTTTTTGAAAACAACCGTTCAGAACAAGCGGTCTGCAGCCTGCTGTTCTGAATCGTTTTTCTTTTCGTAAAAATACCGGCGCTACATATCTATAATATTTCCGTCTATCTCATCCTTTATTTCTTTTATCGTCCTGCCAAATTCTCTATTAATTTTCTTCAGCCGCCAGGAAGTAAAAAGCTCGTTCAGCCCGTCCGCAATCAAAATTACACCCACAACAATAATAGCTGTCGAAGCTGCGTCAAACGGGAAGAACAGCATAAAAATCCCTGCCGCAAGAATGACGGCAGAAAGAACCATATTTATGCCCCAGGCAGACACACCGGCTCTCTTTAACTGCCTAGAACTCTCAAGACAGTTCACTCCGCCAATGATAACAAATACACTCAAAATATAGGTAAGCAAGGTGATAATCGTTCCTGTATGCGTCACAGCAAACAGGCCCAGTACACATTTGATCACGCCGCCAAACAGGCTGCCGCTTATCAGAAAGCCGTATTCCCGGTCACTGACATAACGAATGATGTCGACGATTCCGGAAATCAGAATCGCGATCCCCGCAATCAGTGCGATTGTTTCACCCGTTCCGGCAGGATTCAGTATAAAAAGAATACCCACCAACATCGTCAAAATAGCGTTTACTGTCATATTTACCCGAATTTTCTTAAAAAGTTCCATAAGCTGCTCCTTTCCCTCATTCACCATTACCACTTCTTTCGATTCGGCTTAGTATAGCACGCTCCGTTCTCCTTTTCTACAGACAAATTTGCCCTTTTGTTGAAATAGAATCCCGCTTTGCGGGATTCTCGCGCTGCCGCGCGTCTGCGCTAGCAGACAATTTCCTCTAGCGCGGCATGCGCATCCCCCGGAGGGTTTCTGTCCAACAGGGAAGCTCGAAGAACTTTCCTATTGGACAGAAAAGGAGTTCCCTCACGAGAACTCCTTTTGCAGTATTTTTTCATTTTTTATCGATCATATCCTGTATAATCACATTGATCTCTTCCGGGGCCCGCCCGATCGCAAACGCCAGCTCTGAATACAGGGCCTCTTCAGCCATCTTGAAGTAACGGTCATCGACCGAAGTGCTCTTTTTTCCTTCCGAAAGGCGCTTCTTTTTTCTCAGGTAAATGTTCTTGATAATGCTGACCAACAGCTCCGGGTCGCAGCTTTTGAGCGCTTCTTTGTATTCCTGCTCACGCAACTTGTCATTCGCAATCCAGGCTTCATCAATATCCGGAATTTTTTCAATCACCTGCCACGCTTTCTCTTCACTCAGCACGCTGCGGATTGATGTACTCTTGGTATCCACCGGAACATACAGTTTTGCACCCTGATCTGCCTGCGGAATCAACAGGTAATACAGCCTGTCTTCCTTTGTGTTTGACACATCCAGATGTACGATGTCCTCTACCCGGCAGACGCCGTTGTTGGCCTTTACCACATAATCTCCTACCGAATACATTCTATTCACTCCTTTAAACCTTCGAAACCAGACAATTACTGCCTTTATTCTACCAGAAAAAAGTGGTTTACGTAAGTATTTTTTCAGACAAAAATGAACTTTCGGCGTTTTTGCGAACATTTTCCGGGCAAACTTTATGCAATTCGCGCAATGGCACATGGCTCACTTACATAGACAGCGAGCACGGCGACAGGTTCGGTCTAACGTTGTTACAGGATTGAATCCTTTTCGTCTTCCAGCGCTTTCAGCTTGCGATACATCCGCAGGTCAATCGTCACTGCAACAATAAATGTCACTACGACAGCCGCCGGCATAGAAATCAGGATGCCATAAATCCCGTTTTCAGAGCCAAACAGCTGTGAAAATACCCACGGCAGGATAATAACAAGCGGAACCGCCAGCACCACTTCACGAAGCAGGGAAAGCAGTGTGGACTGTACCGGTTTTCCGACAGACTGCAGGAAGATAAAGGAGGCCTTGCACACACAGTCCAGAGGAACCGCGCAGAGATAAATCCGAAATGCCACCTTAGCAAAATCATAGTAGGTCTGCGAATAGCTGTTTCCAAACATCTTGATCAACTGCACTGGGAAAAGTTCAAAAATCAGCAGGAACACAACGCCCACAAGAAACTCATAGGTCAGAAGTTTTCTCATCAGTTCACGCACGCGGTCAAACCGATGCGCACCGTAGTTGAATCCACTGACCGGGATGCAGCCTGCGGACATTCCGACTACGACAGAGATCATAATCTGGAAAAACTTCATGACAATACCGACAACTGCCATCGGTGTATCGCCGGTTCCGCCTTCTCCGAAACGGGAAAGTGCGCCATATTTTGAAACCATATTGTTCATCGCCGCCATGGACAGCACCAGCGAAAACTGACTCAAAAAGCTCGTAAAGCCAAGCGGGATAAAATTCTTCATAAGAGAAGCCTTTAACTTAAAACTGATCTTTGAGAGCGTGATCTCTTTCATATGACACAAATAGACAATCGAAATCACCGCCGTGATCACCTGACCGGCTACCGTAGCGACCGCCGCGCCCATCACATCCCACTTGAGGAGAAAGATCGCCACCGGGTCAAGAATAATATTGGCAATCGCGCCTGCCAGAGTCGCCGCCATCGCGACCTTGGGGCTGCCGTCTGAACGGATAATCGGATTCATTGCCTGCCCGAACATATAGAATGGGATGCCGATTGCAATCCAGGTAAAGTACCGTTTCGCGTAATTCCTGGTCAACTCGGAAACTGCATCCGTCGCTCCGAACATCCGCAGAATCGGATTCATAAAAATCAGATAAATCAGCATCAAAACAATACTGGAAACGATTGTCAGCACAATCGCATTGCCAACTGTGCGGTGTGCCCGATCTTTATCTCCGCCGCCCAGGCTGATGCTTACATAAGAACAGGCGCCATCGCCAATCATCGTCGCAATTGCCAGAGCCAGAACGGTCAGAGGGAACACGATGGAAGTCGCCCCGTTGCCTTCCGCGCCGACGCCCCAGCCGATATAGATCTGGTCAACGATATTATAAAGCGCCGCTACCAGCAGTGAAATAATGCATGGAATCGCATAATTCAGCATCGTTTTCCCAATCGGGGCAGTCGTCAGATCCAGTTCGCCCGTTTTCTTTTCAGACATAAAAAATCCCTTCCTTTTCTTATTAATGTTCCTTTTTAAGTGCAAAAAAAGAACGCAAAACCCAAAACCCGGTTTTACGCTCTTTCTAAAAGTTCACGGCTTACGTTCTAAGCCGAAACCATATGCCACTCGGTTCGTACCCTATTATATGAAGAAACATTTCAAAAGTCAAGATTCCTTCCCGGTAAAAAATAAGTCAAAATTTGAAACTGAAGTGAAAAAGTAAATTCCACTCCGAAAGGGGCAAAGTTGAATTTAGT
>JAJPXU010000095.1 GCA_021205305.1 Lachnospiraceae bacterium | reverse complement strand
AGCACTCGGCTGTTAACCGAGGGGTTGTTGGTTCGAGCCCAACTCGGGGAGTTTTCTATTATATAGAAATTCTGGCTCCATGGTCAAGCGGTTAAGACATCGCCCTTTCACGGCGGTAACCCGGGTTCAATTCCCGGTGGAGTCACTTTCAATGTGCATCATTCATCATGGAGAGCATGGACTGATGCATATTTCTTCAATTTTATATGGTGCCATAGCCAAGCGGTAAGGCAAAGGTCTGCAACACCTCTATCGCCGGTTCAATTCCGGCTGGCACCTCGCAAGGGAACCACAGAAATGTGGTTCCTTTTTATATATGCGCAGGGTTGCAATTATCGCTACTGCTGCCGGAAATAAATTTATACATCAAAACATATTTTGTTAATGCCTGCTAGTATGGAAAACATTTCATTTGCTTATAGTAAGATTGCCGGGTTTATGCTATACTGCTTTTAAGGACATATGAAATATTACTTGAACGATAGATGTATTGAAAAAAATGAAGCAGAGGAGGTGCTGTCCATTGGCAAAGGTCTTTAATGTTAACGGTGCGTGCAGGTCGGAAAAGCACTATATGGTTGATTTGGAGTCACGTCTGAAAGAGATAAATTGGAGATAAAGCTATGATAGAGGCGATGGTTTAAAGACCAGATAACATATGAAAGAAGGGAATGATATAAATGTCGAGCAAAATTTATACGGTTGCTCAGATTAAAGATATTTTGCATCCAGTGTTCCGTAGGCACAATGTAAGACGGGCTGTATTGTTTGGCTCCTATGGAAAGGGACGTGCGAATGAGAAGAGTGACCTGGATCTCTTGGTTGACAGCGGCCTGAAAGGTTTGAAATTTGTAGGGTTAATTGAAGAAGTGAGAGAAGCTGTAGACAAAGAAATTGATATGATTGATGTATCTCATTTGGAGAAGAATTCAGAGATTGATACAGAGATACGGGAAACAGGAGTGGTGATTTATGAAGAATGAGGTGGTTGTATCCAAAATGTTGACATATATAGACAAGATTCTGAGATACACGGAAGGCATGGTATATGGTACTTTTGTGGTAAATGAGCTTGTTATGGAAGCCTGTGTATTTAACTTGGAGAATTGGCGAATAAGGTAGATCAGGAATATAAGGAAGCGCATCCTGAAATCCCCTGGAGTCAGATATATGGATTACGAAACAGGATTGTGCATGATTATGAAGGCGTGAATCTGCAACTTGTCTGGGAGATTATATCGGGCGATCTGCCTGAACTGAATCAATTACAGTGGATTATTACGCGGATACATCGCCGGTCGGGCAGATAAGGAAAAGGTGAACTGCAGCTTGAATAATAGGAAGTGTTTTGTTATAATCCGGAGATAGATACTTTTGTAAACTTTGCTTAAATAAAGGAGGTTTATAGCGATGACGTTTGACGATATAACATCAAAGGTAAGGTTGTTCAGCATGGAAACGGTTGCTGAGGTTCAGAAAATGAATGAGGTCAGACAGCTTAATTCCAGTATTAATGCGGAGAAGAAGAAAATACACTCTATGTATATGGAAATGGGGAAGAAACTCTATGACCGCTACAGGGAGAATCCGCTGGAGGGGTTTGAGGATGAGTTTGAAGCTATAAAATCGGAATTTGAAAATATTGAGGTTTTGCGGGGGAAGGTTCGTGCAAAGAAGGGTGTGACGCTTTGTCCGAACTGTAAGATGGAAGTCGGTGAATTTGAGCGATTCTGTTCGAACTGCGGATGTAAGATGCCGGAGATATTTAAGATAGAAGAAGAGGAACCGGCCGGAGCGTTGGAGGCAGAGGAGAGCAGTGCGCAGGCGAACGAGGAAAATGATTTGCCGGAAGCTGAAGTGATTCAGGACGTTGCGGAGAGCGTAGCAGAAGCGGCGGAAGATATCGCGGAGAGCGTAGCAGAAGCGGTGGAAGCTGCCGTGGAGACAGAAGCAGAAGCGGCGGAAGATATCGCGGAGGCCGGAGCAGATGTGACGGAAGATACCGTAGAGGCCGGAATAAATGCGGCGGAAAATACGGCAGAGACGGTGACTGATGCGGCAGAAAAATCCGTGGAGACAGGCACAGACGCAGTATCAGAGGTGTAAACTAAAGAAGCGGCGCAGCGGATACGGCTTTGCTGAAAGATGAAACTGACGATGCTGTGGACGGCTTTTGATGGAAAATGTTTTGGCGGCGGGCAGACATAGTTTGATCAGAGGTTTGGGCTGACGATACCATGAATGAATGACAGTGGAAAGGAATTTGGAGGATGGAAGCAGTGTTTAAACAGCAGGAGATGAGTGATCTGGTGGGAGAGATTCTGGAGAGTTATCAGGATTATCCGCAGACATGCAGCATTGATATGGACAATCGTCTGAACCGGACGGAAATTGTGGATATTCTCGAGGAGATTCGCTGCCTGCTGTTTCCGGGCTTCCTCGAGATGAAGAATCTGAACCGTGACGCAATCAGCTATCATGTAGGGGAACTGCTGGAGAATGTTCAGTATCGTCTGCGCAAGCAGGTTGCACGGGCTTTGTATCATTCGGAGAATGCGCCGGAAAGCCTGGAAGCCGCGGATATGCGAGCAAAGGAAATTGTGCGTGATTTTTTGCAGACGATTCCCTCTTTGCGCGCGATTCTTGCTACGGATGTTCAGGCAGCTTATGATGGGGATCCTGCGGCATTTAATACGGATGAGGTGATCTTGTCTTATCCGGGTGTATTTGCGATTACAGTGAATCGGATTGCGCATGAGCTCCATAAACTGGGCGTGCCGCTGATTCCCCGTATGATGACGGAATATGCGCACAATCTGACCGGGATTGATATCCATCCGGGCGCCACGATCGGAGAGTATTTTTTTATTGATCATGGCACGGGAGTTGTGGTCGGCGAGACAACGGAGATCGGCAAGAGGGTGAAGATTTATCAGGGCGTGACGCTCGGCGCTCTTTCGACGAGAGGCGGGCAGAGTCTTCGCAATAAAAAGCGTCATCCCACCCTGGAGGATGATGTGACGGTATATTCCGGAGCTTCCATCCTGGGCGGTGAGACGGTGATTGGGGAGGGAGCCATCATTGGTTCGAATGCCTTTATTACGTCTTCTGTACCAGCCAGGACGAGAGTTAGTATTAAAAACCCGGAGCTCCAGTTCAAGGGCCGCGTGAGCATGACGGAACTTGGGCAGGAAGGATTCTGGAAGAATAAGGCGGATATGGTTCCGGAAGGAGGAATTTCTATGGGAAAAGAACAGGAAAAGAAACGACAGGAAACGCAGGAATCATTATCGGAGCAAGAGAAGCGTGCAGCGGATTCGAAAGGCTCGGTCAGTGAGACATGGGCTGAGGAGACGATCGCGGATCTGGACGATTATATTGAGTCGCAGGGGATTTATCTCCGTCAGTGAGAAGGATAACGCAATGCGCAGCCGAAATCAGCTCGATGTTGGGCAAATTACGGCTGCGATGTTTATTCCCGCGAAGCAACGAGCCAGGTAGCCGGAGTCATAAGGAATCCGTCGGCTTTGCCGACACCTTATGACATAGCTTGCACGGATATTTGACTCCGGCGCAGTCACAAGCCGGATGGTCGTTGCCTGCGCCGGGGAATTTGACTTTTCACGGAGCAGGTTTACAGGCGCGATGAAAAAGCTGCGGCTTACAGCAGCCGCTCCGCCGCGAATACGAAGGCTGGAACGGTAAGCAGGGAGCAGAGCGTAGAGAACGCATAAATTTCCGAAGAGTAAGCGTAATTCTTCTGGAATTTCAGCGCGAAGGCGGTACCGGTAGCGGCACACGGGCAGGCAGCGGCGACCAGCATGGTGTAGGCTACGGTGGAATTCACCCGTACGACCAGGAGAACCGCGAACAGGATCGCGGGCATGACGATCAGTTTGATCAGGGAGACCAGGTAGATCCGCTTGTTTTTCAGTATGGCGGGGATGCTGGTCTGTGCAACGGAGACGCCGGCAATGATCATGGCAAGCGGTGTGTTCATGTTTCCGATGTAAGTGAGCGTATCCGAGAGGATGGGTGGGAACTTTATCTGCAGGAAAAAGAAGATAAGCCCGAGAAAGCTCGCGATGATCATCGGTGTACACAGGTGCTTCAACAGTGTTTTTATTGTGGTTGGGAAGTCCTTTTTTTCATGGCTGGAAGAGCCATCTTTGGTCATCAGGCCGAGTCCGTGTGTCCAGGAAAAGATGTTAAAGACTGTCATGTAGGCGGTCAGATAGAGGACACCTTCGCTGCCGAGGATGCTCTGCACCAGCGGAATCCCGATAAAGCCGCAATTGGAATAAGTGGCGGCAAAACGCTCTACGGCACTGTTGTCGTTGCCGTCTTCGCGGATACAAAGGTTTGAAATCAGAATCATCAGCAGATGAGTAAGTATGGCAAGCCCATAGGAAATCAGCAGCCCGGTCACCAGCTCCGGGCTGTAATCGGTCTGCAGGGCGGTGATGGCAACGATTGGGTTTACGACCAGAAGAAGCAGATTGGCGAGTCCTTTATTGGCATGGTCATCAATCAGCTTTAGGCGGTAACAGAGGACGCCGACGAGAAGGATCAGGAGCATTTTGATGATCTGAGTAATAATGATTGAAAACATGGAGAATCCTTTCTGTTGCGAAATATTTATGCGTTTTCTGCAAATAATTGATATTGATTTTGAAGCGTGATGGAAACTTTTGTAAAACTACAAAAGTCAGCCGCAGACAAGGATACACCAACAGACCGGATTCCGTCAAGCGGGTTTGGAGAAAGAAATAACGAATAACAGGAGAAAAAATGAGACGAATCATATTGGCGTCCGGTTCCCCGCGAAGGAAGGAACTGCTGGCGCAGACAGGGTTAGAATTTGAAGTGATTCCGGGGGAAGTGGATGAAGACGCGGTGGTGTGCGCTCTTTTGGAAACGCGCGAGGTGTCCCCGCGAACCGCTGAATTGGCCGGTGGGACAGAGGATGCTTATCCGGCAGATGTGGTGAAAGCGCTTTCCGCAAGTAAGGCGGAGGCTGTTGCGGCGCAGATAGAAGAAGGAATTGTGATCGGTTCGGACACGGTGGTTTGGGACAATGAGATCATGGGTAAGCCTGCGGATCGGGCGGATGCGTACCGGATGCTGCGCCAGCTCCAGGGCAAAGTGCATTCCGTTTTTACCGGAGTCACGGTAATCGTGAAGGAAAACGAGGAGGCGAAGAGGCACACTTTTTTCTGTGAGACAAAAGTAGAAGTTTACCCTATGACCGAGCAGGAGACAGAAAGCTATCTGGATACTGGCGAGGCCATGGACAAAGCGGGCGCTTACGGCATCCAGGGAAAATTCGGCCTTTGGGTAAAAGGAATTGAAGGCGATTACAACAGTGTGGTGGGACTGCCCCTTTCTGCACTCTGGCAGGTGCTGAAAGCGTATGTCTGAGGGACATTACAGTCTACTGGATGGGCCTATAATTTCGCGGCAGATCCTTAGGAACCATTCGGGACAGGTGAGACAGACTGCGACGAAAGGTGCAGGTTAGCCGTAGTCATAATAGATGGCATATCCCCCGGTCTCATCGATCTTGACAAAGGAATATTTTGCAAGCTTTTCATCCAGAGAGAGAGAAGCGGGGAGAACGATATAGGAGCATTCCGCTTTTCGGGCAAGCCGGGCAAGCCGTCTGGCCCGCGGCGCTTCGCTGTTGATTTCTTCGTATAGTTTCGTCTGTGTGACCTCGCCTTTTACCATATTTCGTCCGTAAGCCAGCCGTATGCCGGCGTCATATTGGCGGATATAGCTGCAAAGCGCAATAGGAACGACTGCTTTTGGATTTTCAATGCCTTCCTCTTCCGCATGTGTGGAAATGCTTTCCGCCACATAAATTGCCTCTGTGGGTATTTTGAAATAATTTGCCCGCGCAAGGAACGTCTCTCCGGAGAAGAGGAACGACCCGCTGCACAGGACTGCGGCGGCAGAGAGCACAGCAGCCAGTGCGCGTATGGTTTTTCTGGAAAAGCCGGTAATCAGGCACACGAGTGCAAAGGCGACCGTGACCGGAATCAGGAGAAGCCAGAACATGCGCCAGTATACAAGGCTGCCAATCATTTTCAGGATCAGAGAAGCTGTCAGGGGGCAGAAAATAATCGCAAGAAACAACAGATTTGCCCCACACAGGGCAGATCGTTCTTTCCTGGCGTATGGGTGAAAGAAAATCAGCGCGAGCGCAAAAACGAACAGCAACGGATAAAAACTGTCCGCGAAATAATTGGAAAACTGTCCGAATACTTCTGAAAACACGGCTGTCATATGGAACTCCCTTCTCCCCAATCGGATTTATTTGTAGTATGTTTTCTGACACTTTTTTGAGACATCTCTTTCTGAACCATGGCTTTTATTCCAATATGAAAAAGCGGAAGTCGATGATTAAAGAATCAGGTATACAACCCCGCACGCAACCGCGCTGCCGCATGCGAGAAGCGAACAGGGCAAATAATGCCAGTTTTTCTTTTCAAGGCTGTAAACAATCGCGTAGACGCCGACCGGAACGATGGACAAGACGACACCCATGGAAGAAAACATACAGGCTGAGGTTACGGTACAGAACAGGTGGAACCAGGCTGCTTTCCCCTCCGCATCCTTCATGGCGCGCCAACACTGGAAGAAAAGCGCGGGCTGTATGACGGCCGCCACCAGCGCTTTTCCCTGCCATCCGCGTGTGAAAAGAAATACGCCGGAAGAGTAGACGGAGAATCCGGAGAAGCTCAGAATCAGTACGACAAACAGCAGAAACAAATCCTGCCTGTGCTGGTCTCCGGCAAAGAGTTCGCCCGCGATGAGCGCGTATATCAGGTAGGCAAACAGTACAATCGGTCCCGGCAGCAGCAGATGTGCGATCAGGGTGGGGTGAAGCCCCGCACACAGGGTAGACAGCGCGGCCAGATACAGCGGCCAGGAAGACAGTACGTAGCGGGTCGGAATGTTTTGGTAAAGATTGCCGGTGTAAGGGTTATACTCCATTAGTGTGTCTGTCTCCACTGCGGTCACAGCGGTGGCAACGTAAAATGCGTCATCGTCATCGATGTGCTGGCCGAAGGTCACGCAGGCAGTCTGCAGCGATACGCAGAGGAGAACCACGCCCAAAAGCGGAGTAAGCCGTTTGCGCAGACTCGTAAGTTTTTTCATAAGAGCCTGTTTATGGTATGGTCTCTCAGCGGGGGCTGTCTGCGAGCGCGCTTTGTACAGAGAAAGCGCGGCGCATAGCAGGGAAACGGCCATCCACACAAAACTGAGCAGACGCAGAGAACACCGCAGAAACACCATGGGAATCGCCAGAAATTCGAACAGGGTAAATTCAATAAAAACGCCATAGAAATAAGCCAGGAAGAGACTGCCTGGATCACGGTAGCTTTTTGCGGACCAGAAGGAACCAATCAGGATGGGCAAAACGACCACCCACAGGAAAAAAAGAACTATCTTCACGACTGCCATTGCGGAAACCTCCTCCTTATGCAGGGCATATCACCAGTGGAGCCGTATTTACCGTTGTAAACGGGCAGTTGTACGCAGCATAGTGGAGATGCACGCATAACTGTTCCGGAGGAGCGCTCACAGGATGATGTGGAAAGTCTGCGGACGAACAGGATTATGGAACTATTATAATATGAAAGAAAAGCAGCTGGAAAGCTGCTTTTTCTGTTGGATTTGTCAGCTCGCCTCTAACCGCGAAGCGGTTCTAAAAATAGCGGCGAACGATCTGGCAGCTGCGGCGTATGCGGTTACCATTGCTGGTTATCTTTTGGTCATACCCTCTTTGAGCTTACTCCGAAGCGCGGCAACTTCAAGTTCCAGAGACTTGTTTTTGTCAGATAAGATCGCATTCTCACTGGACAGCGAAGCAATCTCGCTGGACAGCGAAGCATTCGCTGTTTCCAGTTCATCGATCCGAAAACGGTATTTGTCATTTGGAAGCTCTAATGCTCCCGGAAGTAAAGGCTTCATATCCTTGCTGCCTCCCTTCTTCTGATACTGCAGGATAATCTGTTGGTATAGCGTATTAGACAGCTCCAAAAGCTGGTTATAATCATCTATAGTGATATTGCCAACCTGGAGGTTTGCCTGGATGCTTCCCAGTATATCAGATTCAATCAGCTTTTTCAATTCCCGCACATCATTTTCTGAAAGAAAACGCACTTTCCCATCCGGCATAAGAGAGTCTCTTACGCGCACCATCTGGAAAGGAATGAAGACAATCATTTTCTTCCGGTTTAACTCTTCGAGGTTATGGGCGAGGTAGACAAAATTCTTCACGATGTAAGAAAATTCCTGATTGTCTGGCAGGATGATCTGAATCGAGCTTGTCTCTGGAATGCCTTTTGCGTTACAGAAATAAATGACCACCGGCTCAGGGAAACGAAGGATACAGTTGTTCTCGCTCGTTTCCAGCGCATGATAAAACCCATATTCAAATACCCGCATAACGATAGTATTGTCATGATACATCTGTGCTTCGAGGTGATAGTGGTATGTCTGGTTGATGACGATAAACAGATCAGAATACGTGTGACTGAGATTTGCTTTTGTACTTTCACGGTTCGAATACTCAACCTTGCTGTCCGGCGGATGGTTCGTACCGAACAGTCCGTTGATCAGATTCGTGACCGCCATGTCAGAGAATGAAAAAATGCGTTTGAAGATTCGGTCAAAAATCTGGCTGATTTCATCCATAGGCGAATACCTCCTTTAATTAAAATGTACGGTTTGTTGGAGCGTGTGTATCATAACACATAAACAGGAAACCGTCAAGCGATATGTTGCTATTTTTAATATTGTGGACAATGGACAATGACAATACACACAGCTTTTTTCCAGGTGAGGGAAGAACTAAAATGCCGAACGTATGTTTCTCACCCATTTTTGCCTCGAAATGGGTGATGTCAAATCAGAAAATATATGATATATTCACATCATCTTATCACATGTCCGTTCTCGCACAGCGAGAATGGACGAAGACCACGCCAATCGCGCAGCGATTTTTCATTGCGTGGCTTTCATCTTATTATAAATTCGTGAAATTTAACAGGAAAGGAGTACGAGAAAATGAAGAAAAGATTTTTAGCGACATTTTTATCCGTACTGTTGATTTGTTCCTCCATGCCGGCTATTACGTTTGCCGGGGAGACGGATGTGAAAACAACTGCGGCAGAAGTATCGTCGGAATAAGATACAACTGCAATTTAACGGTTGACGTACGAGGAGACAGCTGCGGTTAAACCAGAGACGAAAGAAGAGACAGCTGCGGTTAAAACAGAGACGGAAGAAGAGATAACTGTAATTGAAACGGAGACGGAAGAAGAGACCGCCGCAGCGGAAACGGGGACAGAGGGAGAAGCGGACGTCTCCACAGGTGAGCTAACGGAATCACAGGAGAGTCCGGACACCGAAGTCCCGGAAGAGACAGAGGAAGAATCGATTGAGGAAGCAGCAGATGAAGCCGCCAGTGAGGAGGACACTGCGACGACTCAGGAATTGAAGTTGACCAGATCTCTTCTTAGTTCCACAGATTCTGTTGCTACGACCTACGTTTCAGATAGTTATACGATTTATTATAACAATCTGGATGGTAATTTGGTAATAGAGGAAGGTGCAACTCTTACAATTTCTGATGATTATCTTAGTCTTAATGGTTATACTCTTACAAATTATGGCACGATTAATGAGTCAAGTGCTATTTTTATCTGTTTGTCTGGTGTGTTCTACAATTATGGAGTTTATCGTTTTGGCGATATCACTGGCAATTATGATAATGAGAACATATACGACCTGGCATTAAGCTCAGTTGGACTTTCCGCTGGCATACTCTCGCCCAGCTTTTCGCAAGGAATACGGGAATATGCCGTGACAGTTGATTATGATGTAACAAGCATTGACATTACGCCGACGCTGAACACTGGAACGGGTGTGAAGTGTATGACTGTGAACGGCGCAACGGCAACAAGCGGAACCGCTTCAACCGTCAGTTTGCGTGTTGGTGAAAATAAAATTCCTATTGTCATAACAGCTGATGACGAGAATAGTACAACAAACACTTATACTTTGACGGTGACGAGGGAGAGCAATGAAATTTACATAATTGATATTGCAAATTTTGTCAGTGCCGGAACCCTTGGGATTAGCCAGGATATGTTACAGTGGAGTGATGTAGAGGCACCCGGAGGATATTTGCTGGAGATATACACAGAATCTGGAAAGTATGTTGCCGATTACCCAGACTTGACAGTAAATTATATAGAAGCATGTGAAGTGCTGACATCTTCCGGTAACTTTTATTTTACCGTTTATGCATTGGATGAAGACGGTAATGAGCTTTCCTTTAAAACTTCGGATATTTTTACCTATACTCACACGCACACCCTGGAGTATGCAGAGGCGGTAGAAGCGACCTGCGAGGAAGAAGGCAACACGGAATACTGGTTCTGCTTAGACTGCGGGAAGTATTTCAGCGATTCCGATGCAACAACGGAAATCAGCCTGAGTGATACGGTGGTATACGGGCACACCTACGACACCAATGGCTTTTGTACCGGCTGCGGCAGGTATCAGCCCGCGGAATTAAACAGCGGAGGCGTATATGAAATCTCCAATGCGGGACAGCTTTTCTGGTTCGCGTCACTTGTAAACGGCGACACGGCGCAGGAAGGGATCACGGAGGCGGCTGCCGGTGCAAATGCGGTGCTGACGGTGAATATTTCCCTCAGTACAACAACCGCAACCCACACAAACACCGGGTGGACGCCCATCGGGGATTACAGCCGTTCAACCGCCCCTTATTACAGCGGCACGTTTGACGGACAAAATCATACCGTTTCAGGACTGTACATCAATAGCTCAAATGATTATCAGGGACTCTTTGGGTATATAGGAAGCAGCGGTATGGTGCAGAACGTCACCGTTAGTGGAAGTGTGAGCGCAAGCGGCTATGTCGGCGGCGTGGCCGGTTATAACGGCGGCACCGTGCAGAACGTCACCGTCAGCGGAAGTGTGAGCGCAAGCGGCAACGCAGGCGGCGTGGCCGGTTATAACAGCGGCATCGTGCAGAATGTCACCGTCAGCGGAAGCGTGACGGCGTCGGGGAATTACGCAGGCGGCGCAGTCGGTCGTAACGATGGCACAGTACGGAATGTTACCGCTGGCGTCATGGTGACAGGAACTAACCGTGTAGGCGGCGTAGTTGGTTTTAATGACGGAGGTACTGTAACATACTGTATAAACAGCGGTACAGCCAGCTGCAGCAATATGAATGCAGGCGGCGTGGCCGGATATAATAACGGCACTGTAAAAAACTGTTATAGCAGCGGCACAGTCAGCGGCAGCTACGTGGGCGGTGTAGTCGGATGGAACAACTCCGGCACCGTAGGCAATTGCTATAGCTCCGGAAATGTCAGCGGCAGCAAGAATGTGGGCGGAGTGGCCGGCTTAAACAGCAGCAACGGCGGTACTGTCATGAACTGCTACTATCTGGAAGGCGCGGCAGATGCGGCAATCGGGTCTGACAGCGGCTTGTCAGAAAGCGTTGCGGCAAAAACCGCCAAAGAATTTGCATCCGGCGAAGTGGCATATCTGCTCAATGGAAGCGTTTCAGGCGGAACAACGTGGTATCAGAACATTGACAATAGCGGAACTGCGGACAGTTATCCCGTATTGAACAGCACGCACGGTACAGTCTGCTGCGGCACAGACTGCACGGGAACGGCGATTTACAGCAATCGTACTGTCCCCGCAGCGGCACACAGCTATGAAGCAGTTGTAACGGAACCGACCTGCACGGAAAAGGGCTATACCACCTACACATGCTCCATCTGCGGCGACAGCTACACGGCGGAT
>JAJPXU010000163.1 GCA_021205305.1 Lachnospiraceae bacterium | reverse complement strand
CGGCCGAAAATAATTTGCTGAAAACGGCTCCGAATAATTCGCCGAACGACACGTGTTCACGATTCTGTTTGCGTCGAGCACACAGCTTATGTACTCCAACCTGAACCTGAGTATTATTGCCACAAACACCTATACGGGAATTTCGAAATTTCTGCTGCTGGCGATTCCGTTCTTTGTGTTGTCGGGTAATATTATGGCAAAGGCAGGCATTTCCACACATCTGGTTCGCTTTATCGATGACTGCATCGGCCATCGCAAGGGCGGTATGGCGATTGTGTGTGTCATTGTGGCCTGCTTTTTCGGCGCGATTTCAGGCTCGGGTCCTGCGACAGTGGCCGCGCTTGGCGCTGTTCTGATTCCGGCTATGATTGAGTCTGGATTCACGGTATCGTTTGCGGAAGCGCTGATGGCTACGTCAAGTTCGATTGCCATTGTTATCCCGCCGTCGATCGCCTTTGTCGTGTATGCGTCGATCTCCGGCGAGAGTGTAGGCGACCTGTTTATGGCAGGTATCATCCCGGGAATCATGATGGGTGTTGCGCTGGCGATTGTCGTTATGATTGAAGCAAAGAAAAAGAATATCCAGCCGCCGCATGAAAAGCGCAGCTGGAAGGAGCGTTGGAACAGCTTTAAGGATGCGGTCTGGGGATTGCTGATGCCGGTCATTATCCTTGGCGGCATTTATGGCGGTATTTTCACACCGACGGAAGCTGCAGCGGTAGCTGTGGTATATGGCCTGATCGTGGGGATCTTTATTTACCGGCAGATTCGTCTCAAGGAGTTGTTTGAGATTTTTGTGGATTCAGCAAAGACGAGCGGCAGCATCATGCTGATTGTTGCCTCGGCCTCCCTGTTTTCCTACTGCTGTACGCTGTTCGGCATCTCTTCTGCTGCGCAGGCGCTGCTGACCAGTGTGTCCACGAACCGAGTGGTGTTCCTGATCATTGTCAATATTATTCTGCTCATTGCGGGCTGCTTTATCGACGCAAACTCCGCGATGTACATATTCGTTCCGGTGATGCTGCCCGTGGCGAAGTCGTTGGGATACGATCCGGTGGCATTTGGCATTATGATCACGGTCAACTTGGCAATCGGACAGGTAACGCCTCCGGTTGGCGTCAACCTCTTTGTCGCCATGGGGCTGCGCATCAAAAACGCGGCTGCCTCACTGGTCTCCGGAAAGGAAGAATACTACCATGTAACGCTGCCTATGATTTCAAAGGCTGTTATTCCGATGATCATTGCCTGCCTGATCGTGCTGCTGCTGCTCACCTACATTCCGCAGATCAGTCTGCTGCTGCTATAGGCGCCGTGCGTTTTGTCTGACATTGTGGCATACGCAATTGCAGAACATAATTTATGATTGATGTTTATGGCAACAGAGCCGTATACATATATTTTACATAACCATTCAGAACAGCATGGAAATGAAAAGGTGCTGTTCTGAATCGTTACTATTTTACAGGAAACGACATGAGTCGTATTCTTTTGTATCAAATTATTTCATTCACAGGAGGAAGAATCATGAAAAACTGGAAAAAAGTACTTTCCTTATGTCTCGCTGCTGCAATCCTCTCGCCAAGCACACTCGCTTCGGCAGACTATGCAGACTATGAGGCCTCAGACGTGTACGTGGCTTCTGAGGAAGCAGCGGTCTACACAGGCACAGACGAGTGGCCTGTTACCGTGTGGAATTACACCTGCTCCACCGGCGACACATCGACCTGGGCTCAGGCAGGCTATTACTTTAACGCATTAATGCAGGAATCTACGGACGGCGCGGTTATGGTCAATGTGTATGCCGCTGACCAGCTTACCAATGGCTCTCAGACTGACGGCATCCAGGCACTGATGGATGGAGCAACGATTCAGGTATCCATGCATTCAAACCTGATCTATGCAAACTTCGACACCCGTTTCAATGTAGTATCTCTGCCGTATCTGTTCGAGGATTATGATGACGTGGACGCAGCAATGGCCGGCGAAGGCGGCGAAGCGCTGAAGGAAGTGCTCGCTGAGTATGGTCTGGTTTGCGAAGGCATCGGTGAAAACGGCTTCCGCCAGATCACCAACTCAAAGAAGGCTATTACCACCGTATCTGACCTGGCTGACATTAAGATGCGCATATGTTCCAACGACCTGTGCGCGGAAGTTTACAGTGAGTGGGGCTGTGACGCGACGGTTATGAACTGGTCTGAGACCTATACGGCGCTGCAGCAGGGTACGGTAGACGGCGAGGAGAACCCGGAGACGGCCATCGCTTCGAACTCCGTACAGGATGTGCAGGATTACATCTCTCTGTGGAATGCTTACTATGATTGTCTGTTCTTCTGTATCAACCAGTCTGCGTATGATCAGTTCACAGACGAGCAGAAGGCTGTCATTGATGAAAATGCTGCCAAGGCAGTTGCTTACCAGATTGCGATCAATCGTGAGAACGTAGAAGAACTGGTTGCTGAGTGGACCGAGTCTGGAGCAATGGAGGTTACTACACTGGACGAGATTGATTCCGATTCTTTCAAAGAGGCATGCTCTGGAGCGGAAGACTGGTATATCAGCCAGCTGACAGCAAACGGCATGAGTGAGGATGAAGCACAGGCTTACATCGACGCGTTCAAGGCCGAGTAATTATAGCGTGGCAATAAGTAATAGATAATAGAAATAAGTCAGGCGCATGGCAGATTTGCTCTGCTTCATGCGCCTGTTTTGTCCAATAGGAAAGTTCTCTGAACTTCCCTATCCGAGATGCATCACCTGGATCAGCAAAATCCAGCTCAGCCCGTAGTAGGTAATCACGGCAACGAGGTCGTTCATGGTGGTGATCAGCGGACCGGAGGCAACGGCCGGGTCGACGTGGATTTTGTTGAAAAACAGAGGGATGCAGGTGCCGACCATCCCGGAGATCAGCATGGCGACCATCAGAGAAATGCCGACGCAGAAGGATACGGCAAAGGCAAATCCGGCTGCTGTCCCTTTAAACAGGTAAATGTAAAGTCCGACGATGAGGACGGATACGCTTCCCAGAAGAAGTCCGTTGCAGAGCCCGACACTCATCTCTTTTTTTACAAGCGATAGCTTCTGGCGTCCGCTGAGATTCTCGTCCATCAGTACGCGGATGGTAACGGCCAGAGACTGTGTGCCGACGTTACCGGCCATGTCCAGAATCAGGGACTGGAAGGCCATGATGATGGTCAGCTGGCTCACGACTGCTTCGAACGCGCCTACCACGGAGGAGACCAGCATACCAAGCACCAGGAGAACGGAAAGCCAGGGAAGACGTTTTTTCATGCTGTCCTTCAGAGGCTCGTTCAAATCTTCCTCTGCGGACAGACCAGCCAGCTTTGCATAGTCTTCGCCCATCTCCGTGTCGACCAGCTCGACGATGTTCTGGGAGGTGATGACGCCCAGCAGCTGATTGTCGTCGCTGAGGACGGGGATCGAGTCTTCGGAATAGTCCTTCAGCTTTTCAATACAGTCGTCGATGGAGGTGTGGCCGTATACGTAAGGATAAGAGGTCGCGATCAGCTCCTCCAGGGGAGTGTCCCGGCGGGCGATGATCAGGTCTTTGAGGTCGATCGCTCCGTAGAAGGTACCGTCCTCTGCTACAGTAAAGAGGGTAGTGATATTGTCATTTTTCTCCGCCTGTTCAATCAGGGCGCTCATGGCTTGCTTGATGGTCAGGTTTTCGCGGAAGCTGATGTAATTGGTCGTCATGCAGCTGCCGATCTCATCCTCGTCAAAAACGGAAATGATGGAGATATCGTTTCGCGCTTCCTCGTCCATCAGTCCGACAAGCAGCTGCCTTTTTTCACGGGAGAGCGCTTTCAGAATCTCAACGGCGGTGTCTGTCTCCATTTTTGATAAAATGCCGGCTGCCTTTTTTACTTCCATCTCATCGAGATAGCGGATGGTCTCATCCTCGTCTGTGTGTTCGAATATATCGGAAAGCAGATCCTGGCTCAGAATGCGGAACAGCTTCTTCTGCTCCACCGAGGAGAGGTCAGAGAGCGCCTCTGCCAGGTCATTCTCATGGTAATCGCCAAGCTTGCCGCGCAGCAGCCCTGGCGAGATATTACTTCTGATAATTGCAATGATTTCTGACTTATAATCCTGTACTTTTGGCTCCATAGCAGATTCCTCCTTTCAATCCGACGCGGGCGCAGCATCACAGACCGAACTCCGTATGGATGTTCGATCAAGCGGCACTTTTCGTATTGTCGGGTGCAAAAATGTAACTGTTCCCTTCCTTCGCGGCAAGCGCAAAGTACTGTTCTGAACGGTTACCAAAAGACAACAAAAAAGAATGAAGAATGTGGATTCTTCAAGAAATGTAAATAATGCAAACGGTAATCTGTCTGGGTACAGGATAGAAATCAGATATGCGCGGACTGGAATGAACAGAACAGACCAGAGCGGAATTTCCATCCTGTGCCGGTACTTCGACCTCGACCGTCACAATTATCCATTCTGTTCACCTGCCTTTCAAAATTATCTCTTCTTATTCTAGCAAAAGAATCCGGAAGATGCAAGAGATTTTCGAATTTTCTATGTAAAATACCGGTAAATCCAGGCTGAAGTGAAAAGTTTATTTCCACACCAAAATTTGTGATTTTCCGGTGGATTTCACTCTTTCAGGGATTAAAAGCACAGTCAAGGAGTAAAACTTCATTCCATTTACGCCATCATTTACCCAGTAGAATTGGGTAGGCCATATGGTGTAAGACTGATTTCCACTAGGTTTTTGCTGCGAACGCCGGAAATACAAGTGGAATTTTGAGTAAGACTGAATTCCACTTGTACCCCCGAGTTGTGGAATTTAAATTTTCATTTCACTCCGGTAAATCCAGAAAGGGGATTGCCTTTTTCTCTATTGCAAAGAATTTGCATTCGTGTATAATGAGGTGCAGAGTGTAGTTTTGAACGATGAAGAAAGGAATGGATGTATGAAAAAAGTAGAGTCAAGCCAATATTTACAGAGTGTGAAGCCGCTGCTGAAGGAATTACTTGACCGGGTACTGGATGTGTATCCATACGCGTCGATTCTGGCGGTGGACGCTCAGGCAGTCCGCTATCAGGTATCTTCGATGGTGACTACGATGGGGGAGGATGCGACCCTTTCGAACCGCGGTTTTGTGATCAAGGTCTATGACGGAGCGGCTTATGGGGAATATTCGTTTAATGAGATCTCGGAAGAAAAGCTGGATGACATCATGGCGCATCTTCAGAACGTGGTGGCACTGCGGGAGTGTGATGGCGTAGAAGCTTTAAGCCAGTATCGGATGCTTGCCGATGAACCCTGTGTACTGGCGGAGAGTACGGAATATGAGACGGGAGCACAGGAACTGGGCGATGAGGAAATCCTGCGCCGGCTGACGGTGCTGAAGGATCAGTGTAAGGCCTATGATGAGCGCGTGATTAACTGTGCCGCGGCTCTGAATTACCAGAAGTATTCAAAGCTGTTTTTGTCGCCGCATCGTGATATGGAGCAGAATGTTCTGTGGACGAACGGTGCGCTGCAGATTGTAGTGCAAAAGGACAGCCAGGTGAAGTACAGCTATGAGGGCTTTTCGAACTTGGGCGGCGTAGAATTGATGGAGAAGATGGAAGCCGGTATTGCCAGGGTCGGCAAAAACGCGATCGACCTTCTGAATGCGGAACCCATGATTCCGGGCGAATATGACTGTATCTGTACGCCTCCGGTGACGGGAATGATTGCCCATGAGGCATTTGGCCATGGCGTAGAGATGGATATGTTTGTAAAGGACAGAGCGCTTGCCAAATCTTACGTGGGCGAGTACGTAGCGGCGCCTATGCTGACGATGCATGACGGCGCTTCCTTAAGCGGGAGACCGGAGACTGCCAGCTATTTCTTTGACGATGAAGGCGTCCTTTCAACGGATACGGTGGTCATCCGGGACGGTATTTTGCAGACCGGGATTTCGGATGCGCAGTCTGCGATGTACCTTGGCGCAGAGCCGACCGGTAATGGTCGGCGTGAGAGCTATATGCGCAAGGCATATACGCGCATGACGAACACCTGGTTTGAGCCGGGGCAGGACAAGGTGGAGGATATGATTGCTTCCATTGACTATGGATTTTTGCTGGACGATGCGGCAAGCGGTATGGAGGATCCGAAAAACTGGGGCATTCAGATGATGGTGAATATCGCGCGTGAAATCAAAGACGGAAAGCTGACTGGGAAAATTTATTCCCCGGTGGTTCTCACCGGCTATGTGCCGGATCTGCTGAAGTCGATTACCATGATGTCTGACGAAGCAAAGCTGTGCGGATCTGGATACTGCGGAAAGGGTTATAAAGAATGGGTCAAGGTCTCTGACGGCGGCCCTTATATCAAGGCGCGTATTCGGCTGGGGTGACGATAAATTACGTGAGCAATAAGGAGATATTTATGATAGAGAGAATTTTAAACGCATTAAAAGAACAGCAGATCGGGGAATATCTGCTGCTGGATGTTCAGAAAGAGATCGTAGAGCTGTTCTTTATCAAAAAGAATCTGGACATGAGACGGGCAGAAAATGTGCGCACCTGTCAGGTCACGGTTTACCGGGATTTTGAAAAAGATGGGCAGCCCTGTAAGGGGGAGTCTGCCTTTGTGGTGGAGCCATCCGCTACAAAGGAGGAAATCTCGGAAAAATGCCGGAGAGCCTATCTGGCAGCCGGTTTTGTGGCGAACCCTCATTATGAGCTTTACGCCGGTACGCACGAAGAGGTTGTGACGATGGAAAGCTCTCTGGCGCGGATGTCAGCAGAAGAAGCAGCCGGGGCGATGACCAAAGCTTTATTTGCGGCAGATGAACAGAAAAAGAGTTTCCTGAATTCTGCGGAGCTGTTTGTGGAGAAAAAGAACGTCCACATTCGCAATTCCAGGGGTGTGGATGTCGGTTATGTAAAATATCATGTAAGCGGGGAGCTGGTGGCACAGTGTAGGGAGCCGCAGGATGTAGAAACATTCGAGAACTTTTCCTATGACGACCTGAATACAGATGCGCTGACGGATCTGGTGCGCCAGACCCTGAAAATGACGGAAGACCGCGCGGCAGCGCAGGCGGCTCCTGTGACCGGAACATACGATGTGGTTCTTTCGGATGAATACGCGGCAACGATTTTTGATTTCTACCGGGCTCGCGGCGGGGGAGACAGCATTTACCAGCATTATTCGGATTACAAGGTGGGTGATTTCGTGCAGGGAAAGCCGGAAGAGGTGACCGGCGAGCTGCTTTGCCTGGACTATGAACCCACTGTTCCGTTCAGTGACGACGGAGTTCCGATGAAGGCGCTGCCCTGTATCTCGAAGGGCGTTTTCCAGAATATCCAGGCCAATGTGCGGTATGCGCATTACCTGAATGTTCCGGCGACCGGTTGGTACCGGAAGCTTTCCTGTGCGCCGGGAACGGCAGATTTTGAGGAGATGAAGAAGCAGCCGGGATTATATATCGTCAACTTCTCAGATTTCCAGATGAACGAGTGGAGCGGTCATTTCGGTGGAGAAATCCGTCTCGCTTATTTCAATGATGGGGAGACGATTAGACCGGTGACCGGCGGTTCCATTAATGGCAGTATTTTTGACGCGCAGAAATCTTTTGTATTCTCAAAAGAGACGCAGGATATTTCGAAATTCTGTGGGCCGAAAGCGGTTCTGCTGAAAAATGTCAGTGTGGCAGGGAGAACGGCGGAGTAGAGGATGAGACTGATTATTGGCGGTGCGTATCAGGGAAAGCTGGATTACGCGAAAAAGACATATGGAATAGAGGACGGGTGGATCGATGGCCGGGACTGCGGGTGGATGGAGATCACCACCTGCCGGGGAATCCATCATTTCCACGAATACGTGAAGCGGATGATACAGGCCGAACCCAAGATGTACACAGCCGACGGACAGCAGATACCTGAAGCGGAATCCGATACAGCGGCAGGGAATGGTCTGCCGGAGTTCGTGGCTGGTTCAGGCGCGGATTCTGGAAGTTTTTTTCGCATCGGTACCGATGACCTCACTCTTCTGGAGGAACAGGCGCAAGATTTTTCTGCCTGGCTGTTTCAGAGGAATCCTGAAATAATCATTGTTTCCAATGAACTGGGATACGGAATTGTGCCGATGGAAAAAAATGACCGTCTCTGGCGGGAAACGGTTGGCAGAATATGCACCTGCCTTGCGGCGGAGGCAAATGAGGTTGTGCGCGTTGTCTGCGGGATTGGGGGGCGGCTGAAATGAATCGGTTTGTTTACCTGGCCGGATCGCTGTTGGCAGTCCTGGCCGGTTTTGTGCTGGATCTCATTTTCGGGGATCCGGCGACCCCGCTGCATCCGATTTGTCTGATTGGGAATCTGATTACAAAGTTGGAAAAAAGGATCCGTCCGTTTTGCAGGACGGATGTAAATGAGGATGCAGGGAATGCTTTGAGGACTGCTTCACGTTCAGAAACGGATGCGGGAGAGACTTCTGCGGCTGTTTCGCATCGCGGGAGCCTGGGCGAATTTGCGGGCGGCGTGCTGATGGCGGTTCTGGTTCTCGTGATTTCAACCGGAATACCGGCGCTGCTGCTGTTTTTGTGCTACCATATCTGCTTTTGGCTGGGCGTGGCCGTGGAAGCGGTGATGTGTTTTTTCCTGTTTGCAGTAAAATCGCTGAAAAAAGAAAGTATGAATGTCAAACACGCTTTGGAGACGGACGGCCTGGAAGCGGGGCGGAATGCGGTGGCGCGGATTGTCGGCCGCGACACACAGGCACTTTCGGAAACCGGCGTAGTGAAAGCCGCGGTCGAGACGGTGGCGGAAAATTTTTCGGACGGGGTCTTTGCACCGATGCTCTATATGATGATTGGCGGCGGCGCGCTTGGTTTCTTTTATAAAAGTATCAATACGATGGATTCCATGGTTGGATATAAGAATGAGAAGTACTTGTATTTTGGGCGCTTTGCAGCAAAACTGGATGATGTGGTGAACTATATTCCGGCCAGGATGGCGGCCCTGCTTCTGGTTTTGGCGGCGCCGCTTACGGGGCTGGATGGGAAAAATGCGTGGAAAATCTGGCGGCGCGACCGCAGAAATCACGCGAGTCCGAACTCTGCACAGACCGAATCCGCGGCGGCGGGGGCGCTGCATGTACAGCTGGCCGGGGATGCGTATTATTATGGAAAGCTGTATAAAAAGCCTTACATTGGGGATGATGACCGTCCCATTGAGCGGGAGGATATTACGCGGATAAACCGGCTGATGGTGACGGCTTCTGTATTGTCTCTGGCTGTTTTAGGGATGATTAAACTTGCACTTTTGCTGCTTATAGCAAGATTTTCTGTATAAAAGCCAGACATGGAAAGTGGGGATTTCGAAAGGCGTAAGACCGGAATGATGTGCCAGGCAGAAGCGAAGATGCTAAGGAGGAGGATATGTACTTCCCTTTGTTTTTGGATTTGTCAGAAAAAGAAATCTTAGTTGTCGGAGCGGGCACGATTGCATCCCGTAGAATTCGTGCACTGTGCGGGTTTGCGGGACGGATCACGGTAGTGGCTTTGAAGATTCCGGTGGAATTTGGCAGCAGGGTTTCCGCGGATGGCGTGGACTTCAGGAGAAAGTCAGGCAGAGAACGGGAAAATACAGATGAGAGCGCGGAATATGGAATACCTGTGGGGAATATGGAGATTGCCGGTACCCGGATTACCGTTTTTGAGAAACCGTTCACAGAATCTGATTTAAATCAGAAAGATTTAGTGCTTGCGGCAACCGATGATGCCGGATTGAATGCCCGCATCGGTGCTCTCTGCCAGGCGCGGGGGATTCCAGTAAATGTCTGTTCGGAAGCGAAACGCTGTGATTTTCAGTTTCCTTCTATTGTAGAAGACGGCGCGGTGGTGATCGGAATCAATGCCTCAGGAGAGAATCACCGGTTGGTGAAAGAGACGCGCCAGCGGATTGAGAATCTTTTTGATGAGGCAGAATTCAGAAGCAGATATGAAAATGGGTAGCTTTTTTGCGGGAAATACGTTATAATCGACCCCGATGGGTAAAAATATTAGGAAACATGGTAAAATTCCGGGAGAAGATGTTAACTTATGACACATAAGCATGGCGGAGACATCTATACATACAGTGGTGTCAGGGATTTTTCTGCAAATATCAATTTTTGTGGGATGCCTGAATCTGTGCGTGATGCGGCGATCCGCGCGGTGGATTTATCGGTTCATTATCCGGATCCGGACTGCCGTGCGCTGCGGCAGACGCTTGCGGATTACGAAAATGATGGCTGCCACATGACGGAGATTCGTCCTGAACATATCATCTGCGGAAACGGGGCGGCGGAACTGATGTTTGCGCTTGTGGGCGCATATTTTCCGCAGCAGGCACTTTTGGCAGTCCCTTCCTTTTATGAATATGAGCAGGCATTGGATGCCTTTGGGTGCGCGATTTGCCGATATGAGATGAAAGCAGAGGAAGGATTTGCTCTGGGGGAAGATTTTTTAAAGACACTGCTTCGGTTTGCGGAGAAGATGGATCAGCTTCCTGGTTCTGACAGGAAAGGATTACAGCAGATTTCGATTCCGGAAAAAGAAGGAACGGCTCGCGCCGGTGCACGAGGGATGGTCATCCTTGGCAGTCCAAACAACCCGACAGGGCGCTTGATAGAGACGGATATTTTGCACACACTGATAGAGGTGTGCGCAAAGAGGAGACTGCTTCTGGTGCTGGATGAGAGCTTTTTGGATTTCCTGAGTGAGGAGGACCGGATAAGAACATTCTCAGGCGTCTGTGTGCTGCCAAAGACACCGCAGGTATTTGTGATTCGTTCTTTTACCAAAATATACGCATTGCCGGGGCTCCGTTTTGGTTATGGATTGTGCAGCGATCGGCAGCTGCTGGAGGGGATGAGGCGGCTTTTGCAGCCGTGGAATGTGTCTCTGGTGGCGCAGGAAGCCGCGAATGCGGCAGCACATGAGCGCGAATTTGCAAGGGAAAGTGCGCAGCAAGTGGCAGTCAACCGCGAACAGATGGCTGCGGCGCTGAAGGGCGCGGGATACGAGGTATTTCCTTCGAATACAAATTTTCTGCTGCTTCGGGGGCCGGAGAATCTGGCGGAGGATTGTCTGGCGCATGGCTTTCTGATCCGGGACTGCAGTAATTTTCCGGGACTGAAGCGCACAGGAGACGGCCAGGCGTATTTTCGGGTCTGTGTGAGAAGCCGGGAAGAAAACGAAGCGCTGCTTGAAGTGATGGGTGTAAGATAGAATGTCCTGCCCATGAAAGCGCTTCGCGGGGGCAGGACTGAGAGGAAGCGCCCCCTCGCGATGCTCGGCGGCAGAACGTCCTGCCCATGAAAGCGCTTCGCGGGGGCAGGACTGAGAGGAAGCGCCCCCTCGCGATGCTCGGCGGCAGAACGTCCTGCCCATGAAAGCGCTTCGCGGGGCAGGACTGAGAAAGGAGCGTGCGGCGGATGGCGAAAGTGATCATGATTCAGGGTACGATGTCAAATGTTGGCAAAAGTGTGATAGCAGCAGGACTTTGCCGGATTTTCCATCAGGATGGGTATCGTGTAGCTCCGTTTAAATCGCAGAACATGGCGTTGAATTCGTTCATCACAAAGGAAGGACTTGAGATGGGACGGGCGCAGGTGATGCAGGCAGAGGCGGCCGGTGTGGAGCCGGTGGTTGCGATGAACCCGATTCTTCTGAAGCCGACCAATGACATTGGCTCACAGGTTATTGTGAACGGTGAGGTGCTTGGCACCATGAATGCGCGCGACTATTTTAAAATGAAAAAAAGCCTGATTCCGGATATTCAAAAAGCATATGATACGCTGGATCAGGCATACGATATCATTGTGATTGCAGGTGCGGGCCGTGAGTGGGCCGTTGGTGGTGGGCGCGCCGGCGCGGCCCGGGAGTGGCCATGGGCTCGGAGGGCGGTAGCGGGCGAGGGGGT
>JAJPXU010000171.1 GCA_021205305.1 Lachnospiraceae bacterium | reverse complement strand
CACAAACTTAGAACAGGCCGTCGCGTAAGCGACTTGGTACAATATTCACACAATTGATCAGAGATTTTTCCTGCTATTCTAAAAAAACAGCCGGAAAAATCCGATTTATTTTCCAGACAGGAGGATTTTTACCATGAAAAACGAAAAAAGCAAGCTTTCCCGCCGCGACTTTATCCGCAGCGCAGGCGCAGGTGCAGCGACACTGGCCGCTTCAGGACTTTTGGGAGGCATCGCTCATGCGGAAGAAAGCGCTGTAGCAGCTTCCGGCGAGGCAATTTACACACCAGGTACTTATACTGCAAGTGCAACCGGTATGGGCACTGTCACGGTTACTATAACCTTTGATGAGACCAGCATCACAGATGTAGTTGTTGACGTTTCCAATGAGACCGAAACCATCGGCCAGCTGTATGGCGAAACACTCCAGGAGGCACTTCTTGCGGCACAGTCTGCCGATATCGACGGCGTCAGCGGCGCGACCGTAACCTCCGACGCTGTAAAGGAAGCGGCGGCAAACTGTATCGCGCAGGCAATGGGCGTGGCAGTGGAATCAGCCGACGAGGCAGATACCGACAGCAGCGATCCGTACACCGGAACCGATGAGGAGGGAAATACCGTTTATTATTCCATGCGCCGCAGCTGGGTCGGCGAGGCTCCTACTTTCAGTGAAAGCGAGATCGCAGGCGAATATTCCGCAGATGTCATCATTATCGGCGCAAACTATTCTGGCGCAAACTGCTTCCGTATGGCATGTGAGCAGGGCGCGACCTGTATCGTACTGGATTCCCAGTCGCAGGATTCTTTTGAAGCTTACGGCGGTCAGCTCGGTCATTTCAATTCTCAGTGGCAGGAAGATGTTCTGGGGGTTCCGAAGGATTTCTTTGACCCGGTTGATTTCATCGAAAGCTACCAGTTGCAAAGTGCGGGACGCGCACAGCCGGATCTGATCAGCAAGTGGGCAAAGAGAAATGGTGAAATCGTAGACTGGATGACGGAACTCTATGACGACATCACCGAAATCACCGGTGAAGACACCATTGAACCGGATAGTGATTACAGCTATAAAAAAGGCTTCTTTATGACCTATCCTGCTGTTATTAATCTTGGTTCCGGCAGCATGTCCAGCTCCGGAGAATTCTGCACCAAGACCGTACAGGCAGGTCTGGATGCAAGTCCAGATTCACAGGCATTTTATAACATGACTGCCAAGGTGCTGATCAAGGATGGAGACACCGTCTGCGGCGTAATCGCACAGAGCCTGGAGGACGACCAGTATTATCGTTTCATGGCCAAGAAGGGCGTCGTACTGGCGACCGGCGATTTTAGTGCGAACTCTGATATGTACCGTTCTCTGTGCACTGAGGTGCAGGAGTGTAATCCTTACACGGAACTGACCGGTTCCGGACGTGACGGCTACGGACACCGCATGGGTATTTGGGCAGGCGGCGTCATGGAGATCGGTCCGAGAGCCGCAATGGGCGGCGCAACCTCTGCGCTTCCGATGGGCTTCTTCGGCGCGGCCAGCGGTCTGTGGATCAACAAATATGGTAAGCGCTACTGCAACGAAGCATTCGGTGTTCCGTTCGTAGCAGGCTGCCAGAGTGCGCGTCAGCCAATCGACAGCTCTATCATTCAGGTATGGGATGAAGGACACTGGAGAGAATTCGCGCAGAATCAGGCGCTCGGTCATTTCAATGCTTCTGATATCTCTGACGCGAAGATGGACGAGTACGCGGCTTCCCTGGAAGAAGTAAAAGCAGCTGGCGCAGAAGGCCTCAATAATGTTTACTGCGCGGATACACTGGAGGAGCTGGCTTCCTATCTTGGCTTTGAGGGCGAATACGCGGAGAACTTCGTAAACGCAGTCGAGACCTATGATGCCTATGCAGAAGCAGGTAAGGATGAGGATTACGCAAAACCGGCTGATATGATGTTCCGCATCAGCGAGGGACCGTTCTACGCAGAGAAGCTTGACCGCAACGCGAATATCGTTCTCGTTACTCTGGCAGGTCTCTTTGTAGATGGAAATCAGCAGGTGCTGAATCAGAAGTTCGAGCCAATCCCCGGCCTGTTCGCGACCGGCAATGCCTCCGGCGGCCGTTTCCCGCTACAGTATACCGCTCCAATGAACGGCATTAGTATCGGCTTCGCCACCGTATTCGGCGCACTGCTCGGCGAATACTTGGGACAGAGCGCACCGGAGGTATCCACCGGCGATTCTGCTACCTCCGCGACGGGAACTGTAGATTAATATTATAGTTACCATATGGGAAAAGATTGATGGATAAGCGAAATTTATTACTATACATAGACATTCCATTCTGCCCGGTTCACTGCAAACACTGCGGAAAAATCGCCTGTGCGCCAAGCTCCGATCTGCGGCATGCGTACGCACAGGCGCTTCGAGAGGAAATCGCTGCCTCCGCAGACAGCCTCCCGGATTATGAGATTTCCGCCGTCTACATCGGCGGCGGAATCCCCGGGCATATGATGGACGAAGATCTGGGTGAACTGCTTAAAGACCTTTCTTCGTGGTACAATATTGCTCCAGATGCGGAAATCACATTAAAGGTGCATCCCGGCATGGTCAGTGTCGAGACACTGAATGCCTGCCGCCGCGGCTACGTCACCAGGCTCAGCGTGGAATACGTGACGCATAATTCCTTCGAACATGAAATGCTCGGACGTTTTTTAAGCCCATCCGCCATGGATATTACCCATATGATTCTTGGGGGCAGCAGGCTTGACCTGAGCTTTGACATCATCGCCGGGCTTCCCGGACAGACACGGACTTCCCTGCTGGAGAGCATAAAAAAGGCGCTCTCCTATGGAGCGTCTCACCTTTCCCTCTATCCGTTCGTGCTGACGCCCGGAACGGAGCTGGCAGAGGAATATACCGCAAAGCAGAGTTCTGCAGCCGCGAAAAAACCGGAAACAGATGATACACAGGCAAAAAACGCAGCAGATCATCCTGACCATTCCTTGTCTCGGGAGAATCCGCGCAAACGCATTCCAGATCCGGAAGAAGTGACCGCCTGGCTTGCAGATGTGAAAGATTACTTATCATCACAGAGCTTTACAGAATACCTTCCGGGGCGATTCGCCCTTTCCGGGAAAGAATGCCGGTATTTTATGCTTGAATCCGATGGATGTGAATCTCTCGCCTTCGGGCTTGGTGCGGAAAGTGCCTTCGATGGTGTGCGTTCAAAAAATACGGCCAGTCTGAAAAAATATTTACAGTATTCAGATCAGCCGGAGAAGATTATTTGTCATATGGAGCCTATCCTTTAGCTGGAAAAGCTTTCTGTTAAAAAAGGCTTTCCATCACACTCATGATCCTGCCTATATTCCTTAGGGACAAACAGGCAGGATTTTATGGCATAATAGACCGCCTCCAGAACATCGCAGCCAATGAAAGCATAAGTCCTGAAAACAATAACACATCACTCAAACAGATTTTCCAGCGTCAGAAGCCCCGTCCCTTCTTTGGCCGCCCGCTCCTGTACCGGAAGCGTATATCCGCTTTTGCTGATAAACAGGAAATGCTTCTTCATATTTTCCGGAAATGCCTTTGCCGCTGTCAGCAAATCCTCATACTCCTCCATCGGCATAGGGCGATTCGTAAATTTGCACTCACAGAATATACCTTCCGTCTTTTTCTTATTCAAAGCCAGAATATCCACATCATCCTGAGCCCTGATGACAGGATTGTTCCCCCACCATTTCCCAATATATGCCGGAACAAAAGGAAGCTTTCTTTGTCTGGCCTGCCGCATCAGATATTGTCTGCAAATATCCTCAAATGCCAATCCCATGAAGTCCGAAATATCGTCCATAATTTCCGCTGCCGCATCTTTCGTCCCCAATAAATCATAATAGCTCTTGTTAGAAAAAATATAGTGGTACCAGAAACGGTAAAACGGATCCGTCAGAGCATAAATCGTTTTTTTGCTTCCTTCCGGTTCCCCACATGGCACTCTCTTTTCCACCAGCCGGATTGAGAGAAGTGTGGAAATATATTTGCTGCACTTGCTCTTATCCTCATGAATGGCATCTGCAATCTCTGTCACCTTATTGCAGCCTCTGGCAATCACTTCCAGGATGCTATTGTAAACCCCTGGTTCACGCAATTCCATTCGCAGCAGCAGCATCGGTTCATCATACAAAAAGGCGCCGTTTCGCACAACCTCTCTCTCAAGATTCTCCTGAATCGTATACTCCGGCGAAAATGCATTTAAATATCGGGGAATTCCTCCCAAAATACCATAGGCAATCAGCTGATCTTCAAAAGAGTACTTTGGAAAAAAGCGGGCAGCATCCAGATAGTCAAACGGCAGAACCTCCAATGTGGCTGTTGCCCTTCCATACAGAGGACTCTCATATCCCATGACATCATTTACCATAAAACTCACACTAGATCCGCACAGAATCAGGAGAATATTCATATCCTTCCAGAAATGGTCAATCTCATGCTGGAGAATACTTTTTACGGAAGGATTCGGCCCGGCCATAAATGGAAATTCATCAATAATCAGAACGGTTTTCTCTTCTCCTGTCCTCCTGGATATATAAGAAAAGGCATCCTCCCATGACAGAAAGGGGGCAAGAATCTGTCTATCAAAGTATCTCTGGATCGTTCCGGAAAAATCCTGCAGATTCAAACTATCATTCTTTTCCTGTGCGGAATAAAATATTACATCATGCCGGGCAGAAAACTCTTGAAGGATCGTTGTTTTTCCCACTCTGCGTCTCCCATACATCACCAGGAATTCAAAGTGTTTACTCACATAAAGCTGCTCAAGCTGTTCCAGTTCACTTTCTCTTCCAATCAAATCTATATCCTCCGTTTTTTGCAATGGTTCATGTCTGATCTTTACTCATGCTCAAAAAATAGTATACTCATAAGTAGTATACTTTAGATTCAACAAAAATACAACTGTAAAATTATGCCCCATGTGCATTCACACATAGGGCATATTACACTACTTTTTTAATAATTCAAAACCGATACCTACTGCTTCACACTCAGCCTTACCAGCGCCCGCTGCAGCTTCGCGGTAGCATTGGCATATTCCTGATCGGTCAGGCCCTGCCTTGCCAGGCGTTCTTCGGCGCGTCGTTTCGCATCCTCGGCGCGGTTTTTGTCGATATCTTCCTTCCATTCCCAGGTAGTGGCAAGGACACGGCAGGTACCGTTCATGACAGAGAGCATACCGCCAATACAGGCAGCATACCGCGTGGTACCGTCCCCAAAAACAACGTGCGCTTCTCCCATACCAATCGCCGTGCAGTAATTGCAATGGCCCGCGAGGATCGCCAGGTCGCCCGTAATGGTTCTGCATACGACGCGCTCAGCGTCCCCCTCAAAAAGCAGGCCGTCCGGCGTTCCGATTTTTAATGGAAAACTACTCATGGCCTCTGCCTCCTTTTACAGGTTCTTCGCTTTCTCAAACACGTCGTCAATCGTGCCCGCAAACAGGAAACAGCTCTCAGGGATCTCATCGCACTCACCGTTCAGGATCATACGGAAGCCGCGCAGAGTTTCTTTGAGCGGCACATACTGACCAGGCAAACCGGTGAACTGCTCCGCCACGGAAAAGCTCTGTGACAGGAAACGCTGTACCTTACGGGCGCGGTTTACCGTCATCTTATCTTCCTCGGAAAGCTCGTCCATACCCATGATGGCGATGATATCCTGCAGCTCTTTGTAACGCTGTAGCACCATCTGCACCGCCTTCGCAATTTCATAATGTTCGCTGCCTACCACCTCCGGTGAGAGGATACGGCTTGTGGAATCCAGCGGATCCACGGCCGGATAGATACCCTGGCTGGCAATATCACGGGAAAGTACCGTGGTCGCGTCCAGATGTGTGAATGTCGTCGCCGGTGCCGGGTCTGTCAGGTCATCCGCCGGTACATAAACTGCCTGTACGGATGTGATGGAACCCTTTCTCGTCGATGTGATACGCTCCTGCAGCTCGCCCATTTCCGTCGCCAGCGTCGGCTGATAACCTACCGCGGACGGCATACGGCCGAGAAGTGCGGACACCTCAGAGCCTGCCTGGGTGAAACGGAAAATATTGTCAATGAAAAGCAGCACGTCCTGGTTCTTGACATCACGGAAATATTCCGCGATGGTCAGACCGGAAAGGCCGACACGCATACGCGCTCCGGGCGGCTCGTTCATCTGTCCATAGACCAGCGCTGTCTTGTTGATAACGCCGCTCTCCTTCATTTCGTTGTAAAGGTCGTTGCCTTCACGGGTACGCTCGCCTACGCCGGTAAATACAGATAACCCGCCATGAGCCGTAGCCACATTGTGGATCAGCTCCATGATCAGGACGGTCTTACCCACTCCGGCGCCGCCGAACAGACCGATCTTACCGCCCTTCGCGTACGGGCAAATCAGGTCTACGACCTTAATACCTGTCTCCAGAATCTCCGTCGCCGGGGTCTGTTCCTCATAGGAAGGCGCCGGACGGTGAATCGACCAGCGTTCTTTTGTCTCAACCGGAGGCATCTCATCCACCGGCTCGCCGAGAAGATTCAAAACTCGGCCCAGGCATTCCTCGCCTACCGGCACCGAAATCGGAGCACCGGTATCAACCGCCCTGGTGCCGCGCACCAGGCCGTCCGTCGAACTCATCGCAATACAGCGAACCGTATTGTCGCCAATCTCCTGCGCGACTTCCGCGATCAGCTTTTTGCCATTATTATCAATCTCAATCGCGTTCAGCAGTGCGGGCAGCTGATCCTGCGGATAGCGGATATCCAGGACAGGGCCGATTACCTGCACTACTTCGCCAATGTGTTTGTCACTCATTCCTATTCCTCCAAAACATGTCATCAGACCGACAGGGCTGATGACGCAGGCCGCGCCGTTGCCGCCAGGCGATTTTTATTGCGCGGCTCTCCATCCTGTCCATGATCCGCATAGCGGGTCGTGGACGCAGGCCGCGCCATTGCCGTCAGGCAATTTCCATTATGCGGCTCTCAGCCAACGCCTTCCGCGCCCGCAACAATCTCGGTAATCTCTGTCGTAATGCTGCTCTGACGAGCCCGGTTGTAGCTCAGGTTCAGCTTCTCAATCATTTCTTCCGCATTGCTCGTCGCCGCTTCCATCGCATTGCGCCGCGCCGCCAGCTCACTTGCCACCGCGTCACACACGCCGCCGTAGATAAAGCCGCCCAGATATTCGGGAACAATCGCGTCAAACACCTCCGAGCTGTCCGGCTCATAGAGGATCAGATCACGAACAACTCTCTTCTGTTCACCGCCTGAACCCGCATTCTGTCCCATTCCGTCTGGCGCAGCAGCACCAGAAACATCATTTGGGGTACTCTCCAGATCCGTAAGCGGCAGCATCGGATATACCTCTGGACGCTGCGACAGCATGGAGACAAACTCTGTGTAGCACAGCTCGATATGACCAAATCTTCCTTCCCGATATTCCCGGCAAAGGAGCCTTGCAATCTCAAAACAATCCGCCACAGAAATATTCGCAACGGTCGCAAAATCTTCTGTCAGAATCTCGACCTTTCTGCGCTGAAAATATTCCACAGCCTTTTTCCCGATCGGAAGCACAACATAATCCCTGTTATCTCCGGCAGACGCTTCCAGCGTCTTGAACAGATTGGAATTGTAGCCGCCCGCAAGCCCACGGTCGCCCGCGATCACAACATAGCAGCAGCGCTCATTCGATGACGGTTTCGCGTAAACAGAAGAAAAATCCGTATTTCCTTCCGCGATGTCAGCCAGCGTCTGGTGCAGCTCGCGAAAATAGGGGCGGCACTGATCAGAGCGCTCCTTCGCCCTGCGCAGCTTGGAGGATGCCACAAGCTCCATCGCCTTGGTAATCTGCATCGTGCTCTGCACACTTTTGATTCGCAGCTTTACCGCCTTCATATTTGCAGCCATCTCAGTTCCTCCTTCCCTGCTCCGTTATTTTGTACTGAGGAACTGATCGGTATAATCCTGCAGCGCCTGTTTCAGGTTTGCTTCGGTATCTTCATCCAGCTTGCCGGTCTCCCGGATGGCCTGCATTGCCGCGGCACCCTGCGCATTTGTATCAAGGAACGGATACAGTCCCGCTTCATAGGTGCGCACATCACCAGCGTCAACACCAGCCAGATAGCCCTTGGTCACTGCGTAAATGATCGCGACCTGCTTTTCCACCGGTATCGGAGAGTTCTGATTCTGCTTCAGAATCTCCACAATACGGGCGCCTTGATCCAGACGGGACTTCGTGTCTGCATCCAGGTCGGAACCAAACTGCGCGAAGCTCTGCAGCTCACGATACTGAGAATAGATCAGCTTCAGCGTACCGGCTACCTTTTTCATTGCCTTAATCTGGGCGTTGCCGCCGACACGGGAAACTGAAATACCCGGGTTTACCGCCGGCATAATGCCGGAGTGGAACATCTCTGTCTCCAGGAAAATCTGGCCGTCTGTAATGGAAATTACATTCGTCGGGATGTAAGCGGATACATCACCCGCCTGTGTCTCGATAATAGGCAGTGCGGTCAGCGAACCGCCGCCATGCGCTTCATCCATCTTTGCGGCACGCTCCAGAAGTCTGGAATGCAGATAAAATACATCGCCGGGATACGCCTCACGTCCTGGCGGTCTGCGGATCAGCAGAGAGAGTGCACGGTAAGCGACCGCGTGCTTGCTCAGGTCATCGTAAATGATCAGCACATGTTTCCCCTGCTGCATAAAATATTCGCCCATCGCACATCCCGAATACGGTGCGATATACTGCAGCGGACTCGCCTCGGATGCAGTCGCCGCCACAATAATGGTATAATCCATCGCTCCATTTCTGGAGAGATTCTCGGATAATGCGGCTACCGTCGACCGCTTCTGGCCAATCGCCACATAAATACAGATAACATCCTTGCCTTTTTGGTTAATAATGGTATCGGTCGCAATCGTCGTCTTACCGGTCTGACGATCGCCAATGATCAGCTCACGCTGCCCGCGGCCGATCGGAATCATGGAGTCAATCGCCTTGATACCGGTCTGCAGCGGCTCAAATACCGGCTGACGGTCACAGATACCAGGCGCCTGGTTCTCAATCGCGCGATATTCGCTGGCCGTAATCGGTCCTGCTCCGTCAATCGGCTGTCCGAGCGCATTGACTACCCGGCCAATCATTGCCTCTCCTACCGGCACAGATACAACCTTGCCAGTGCGTTTTACGGTCTGTCCTTCCTGAATCTTTTCGCCCGAACCAAACAAAACGATTGAGACACTATTCTCCTCGAGATTCTGCGCCATACCGAAGCTGCCGTCCTCAAACTCCAGCAATTCTCCGGCCATGCACTTCGCCAGTCCGCTGGCTCTGGCAATTCCATCCCCGACCAGCAGAACTGTACCTGTCTCGTCCTGATGGATCGCATTCTCGTAATATTTGATCTGGCTTCGGATGACCTTAGTGATTTCTTCAGGTTTTAATTGCATGGTCTTATCCATCCTTACCCGAATGCGGCTACCCCGACTTCTCACGAAAAATGCAGAAGTCCATTCCAAATAACCACACTCAAACTACTAATTAATATGCGTCATTTTACCATAACCGTTCAAAACAGCATCAAACGGAAAAGCTGTACTACAGCCTGCTGTTCTGAACAGCTGCATTTTAACTCGATTTTAGATCACAACATCCGCAAGCTTCCGGGAAATACCGGACATGCGCCCCTGCACCGTACCGTCAAGCTGTTTTCCTTCCAGCTCCACACGCAGCCCAGCCACAACCGCAGGGTCGATTTTCTGCGTCAGCACAACGGTCTTTCCACTCTTCTTCTCCAGCTTTTCTTTTAAAGCCTCCGTCTGCGCGTCCGTCAGCGCAACTGCGCTCGTGACTACCGCTTCGGCAATGTTATGATCTTCATTGTAGCGCCGTGTATATTCCTCGCAGCAGCCTGCATACTCCCGCAGGATTCCTTTCTCACACAGCAGCTTCAAAAAGCTTACCAGATACCGCTCCGCCCGATTTCCAAATGCAGTCTCGATCAGCCCAATCCGCTCGTCCTTCGCAATCGAAGGCTCACAGAGCAGTGCCAGGTAATCCGGATTCTCCTGAAACAAATCCTTCACCGCAAGCATCTGTTCACGAATCGTATCCGTAAGCGTCTCCTCGGCAGCAAGCTCATACAGGCTGCCGCCATATACTCTGGCAGTCTGTGTCATGCGCTCTCTCCTACACTTGCTATAAATTCATCAATCAGCTTTGCGTGATCCTCTTCGCTGACCTCCCGCTCGATCACCTTGCCGGCAATCTCCACTGCCATGCTTCCAATCTCATCCTTGATCTCATTGACCGCTTTGCGCTTCTCCTGCGCAATATCGCTCTCAGCTTTGGCTTTTATCGAAGCGGCCTGTGCGGAAGCCTCCCGGAGAATCTCTTCGCTCTGAACGCTCGCTGTTTTCTGCGCATTCGTCAGAATATCATTCGCCTTTGTCTTCGCTTCCAGCATATTCTGTTCATACTCAGTCTTCATGGCCTGCGCCTCTTCCTTCGCCTTCGTGGCTTCCTGGATCTCGGCGTCAGCCGCGGCTTTGCGCTTCTCAAGAATATTGTTGATCGGCTTAAACAGAAAACGCTTGATCAGATACATCTGGATAAACAGGTTGCAAATCTGTGCGATAAAGGTCCACGGTACAAGGCCTACTAAATTCTGTACATCCATGTCGGTAACCTCCATTCATTCCTCACAGTCTGCTTCTTAACATCAGACAAGGAGATTCATGAACATATTCGGCGCTACGAAAATCAGAAGCAGACCGGTAACGAAACCGTAAATACCAGTCGTCTCAGCGATTGCGCAGCCCATCAGCATCGTCGATGTCACATCGCCCTTGCATTCCGGCTGACGGCCGATCGCTTCCAGAGCCTTTGCCACTGCGTTACCTTCACCAATACCAGGGCCGATACCTGCGATCAGCGCCAGACCTGCGCCGATTGCGCAGCCAGCCAGTGCGATACCTTTTGCTAAAATTGTGAAATCCATAATATAATCCTCCTTATTTTGTGGCCAATGACCCTCAGCTGATGCCATTCATCCACTACAGACAGCCATCACTCACAGTCAAAAGCCATTCTATACTGATCGTTTTACATTTGATGCTTTCCTTAACCCTCTGCCGCATTTGCGATATAAAGCGTCGTCAGCATACAGAAAATATAGGCTTGCATCACACCGGTAAACCAGTCAAAATACACCGATAGAATTGCCGGTATACCGACATCCAGAATCGGAATCTGCGCAAGCACATCGCCCACCAGTCCCGGAATCAGTCCGAGCAGCGCGGCGCTGGCCACTGCCAGAGCGGCGTAGATCAGGGAATTGATGACAATACCTGACAAAATATTTCCAAAATGACGGCAGGCCATACTGATCGGCGTTGCGATCTCCGACAGAATATTGAACGGTGTCAGAATCGCTATCGGCTGCGTAAAACCTTTGAAATATCCGCCGATGCCGCCTGTCTTAATCTTCTGCCAGGTAATCATGACAAACACGACGACCGCCCAGGCCGCCTCTGTAGAAAGATCCGCTGTCGGACTTCTTAAACCCACCAGACTGATCAGGTTCGAAACCAGGCTTGTTGAAAACAGCGCCGCCACAAATGGAATCAGGTAGCGGAAAGTCTCCCCCATATTTCCAATCACAAACTTATTGGCCGTCTCTACAAGCATCTCCGCCACAGCCTGCCGTTTGGAAATATTTTCCACCTTAAGGTCGTGCGTCAGCCAGATGCAAAGACCTGTTATCAGAATCATAACCAGCCAGCTGACGACTATCGTCTCGCTGATCTGCAAATCTCCCAGTATGGGGATATTCGTGTGTATGGTGAAAAAGACTCTTGCCCCTGAAATATCAACTTCCATAACGTTCTCCACCTCCTTACCGGCTGAATGATTCAGTATAGGTAACTATCAGAACATCAGGCCGCAGACCGCCTGCGATGCAGGCTATATGCCGCTAACGCGTCATATGTCTGTGGCTTGATGGGCGTCTCCGTTTCACTTCGGTCGGTGCTAAACGATCGTCCACTGGACGATCAGCACCCGCCCATCCCGAAATGAAAATACAGCCTTTAGCAGGTAAACCTGCACAGTCTG
>JAJPXU010000097.1:24331-41833 GCA_021205305.1 Lachnospiraceae bacterium | reverse complement strand
TTTTTAATGTTTATCGATAATTTTTGGCTTATAATTGTATTTAAAAGGGAAAAGAAATTGACACCGAATATGACGCCACATATAATAGACGCAGGACGAGTTCCGATGGCAAAATGATAACAGCAGTCTGGGCAGACCATAGATATTGGACAGCTGAGACCAAATGAAATCAAACGGAAACAGATTACTGATAAAAAGGACGGAAAAAAGCGGACACGTCCGAAGAGAAAGGTTGATAAACATGGCAGCATCTAATTATAACATCACAAGAGATAATGCGGAGCGGAGGTTCCTGAATTATAATCAGGAGAATATGATTGAAAAATTTCAATTGAAATATGACGAGCAGTATCTGTACATAGAGTTTGTAGGACGGGATTATCGTATTAATCGCAGTTCCGGCCGAACGGAATGGACAATGGACGGATTCAATCATGTGGAGCATGCGGGCTTTAACGAAGTGCTTGCTATCTGTGATGTGCTGTGTGATTCGAAAGAAGGCTGCCGTCTGTCTGGACAGTTTGTGAAAGTCAACGGCCTGAAAGGAACGGTTCGATCATGTGGTATTTTTAAAGATCTGTATGGAAAATACGCGGAATATTTTGACGGAAGGCTGCCGGAGCTTAGAAAGGCCTGCGAGATTCTGGGCGGGGAAAAGCAGAAGATTGGAGATGTGTCTTATCTGCTGCATCCATTTCCGTTTCTCCCGCTGATGCTGCAGTTCTGGGAGTCGGACGATGAATTTCCGGCGAGCCTGAAATTTATGTGGGATGAAAATACGCTGGATTTTTTGCGTTATGAGACGACTTATTATGTGTTGGGGCATGTGCTGGAGAGACTGAAAGAACTGATGGAATTGGAATACAGGTAGATTTAAGCAATGAAAGATAGCAGAACAGGAAAGGATAAAGATGAAGACAATAAATGTAGTGGCTGCAGTCATCCGGCATGAGAACAAAATATTTGCTACTCAGCGTGGATACGGCGAATTTAAAGATGGCTGGGAATTTCCGGGCGGAAAGATTGAGCCGGGAGAGACTTCACAGGAAGCTCTTGTGCGTGAGATACAGGAGGAATTGGAAACAGTTATAAAAGTGGGAGAGCGGATTGCGAGGATCGAGTATGATTATCCTGCGTTTCATTTGTCAATGGATTGTTTTTGGGCGGAGGTTGTTTCGGGAGATCTGGTGCTTAGAGAGCATGAGGCTGCAAGATGGTTGTCGAAAGAAGAACTGTATAGTGTGGAGTGGCTTCCTGCGGATATGGAATTAATTGAGAAGATTGAAAAAAATAGCTTGATAAAAGTATAGTGATAGTATATAATATATTCATAAATGAGATGCGAACAGTTGTTGCTGCCGGTTCTGAGCGAAGGGGTGAAATTATGTTACAGCCAAGAGAAGTGGAATTTCAGGCGAAGAAAAAGGAAAACGAGAATCAGGCGTTCCGAACCTATCTGAAAATACATGCGGATGAAGAGAAACTGGATAAGCAGTTTCTTGCATTACATAAGAAATTGTTTCGAAGTTATGATTGCAGTAAGTGCCGCAACTGTTGTACGAAGTATGCGGGGACGATCCCTGAGGAGGATCTGTGTCAGGATGCGGCGAAGCTCGGACGGAGCGTACAGGGATTCATCAGACAGTATCTGAAACCGGAAGCCGACTGGGAGGGAAATTATGAGACTCTGCATATTCCCTGTGACTTTTTAAATGAAAAGGGAGAGTGCATTCTGGGAGATTGTAAGCCGGAGAATTGTAAGAATTTCCCTTATACGGATCAGCCAGACCGATGGGGCAGCCTGTACAGTGTGCTTGATGTGGTGAGTGTCTGTCCGGTTGCGTTTGAGATATGGGAACGATTAAAAGAAGAATATGGATTTCGTTATAGAGGGCGTAAGTGAGATCGGGATTGTGAGATTCATGGTTGCGGAAGGTGGCCATTGCGAGAGTCATGGCTGCAGACAGGTTTTATGGCGTGAAGGTAATGCCTGGGGATTAGACAGGAGCGTGAACGATGGCTGTGAAAGGGAGTGGGTATCCGCAGATTGATGCAGTAGAGACGGGGAAGCGACTGCGGTATCTGAGTCGTGAAAAGGGGATTTCTGTACAGAAAATACAGCATAGCCTTGGCCTGGCCTCGAACCAGGCTGTTTATGAATGGTTTAATGGAAAAAGTTTACCTACACTGAATAACTTTTTCGCCTTAAGCTGGTTACTCCATACTCCCATGGAAGATATGCTGATTCTGAGGGGAAAGGCGCCGCGGCAGAAGGGAAAAAACGGTGATATTTTTCATGCGTTCTGTCCTTGCTTGTCAGGCATGGATTACAGCGAGGCAAAGAAGACAGAAGTGGAATTGATTCTGGAGGAAAGCTACAGTGCGGATGTAGCGTGCCTTCAGACAAGAATGATGGAATACGACGTAGCTATATCAGAAAAGTGCGCATAGGAAAAAAGTTTCGTGGAGAGAATACGGAGGAAAAGCGGGTCTGAATCAGAAGATCGTATCTTAAATCAGAAGATTGTATCCCCGAAAAACCATTTGATTTTGTCATTTTGTTCAGTGCCTTTCAGATAGACGATGTTGAATTCACGAACCATCTGTCCGCCCTGCAGATAGAATTTGCCAAGCGTAGGATCGTTATCCGCGAGTACATTGTATACAAAGGAAATGCCGTATCCTTCGCGAACCAGGTCGAGGATTACTTTGAAGCTGGAGATGCAGATACGGTGCTTGAAACGGTTTAGCGACTCGTTGTAGCTTCTCAGCTCCTGCTCAAGGATAGCGCGTGTGCCTGAGCCGGCTTCACGGTGGATGATTGTTTCACTGAGCAGCTTTTCGATGGAGACCGTTTTGCCTGCAAAAGGATGATCTTTGTGGCAGATTCCTACAAAAGGCTCTCTGCAGAATAGGATGGAGTCGAAGCGCTCTTTGTCGAAAAAACCTTCAATTACAGCGAAATCCAGCCGATTTTCTTCCAGTTCACGCAGAAGATGATCTGTATTGTCCACGAGATATTCCAGGGAGTGATTAGGATCATCCAGGAAATGATGAAGATATTCGGTCAGAACATAGTCGCCGATGGTTTTTGTGGCGCCGATTCGCAGATAACACGCAGAATCCTGTTCGTGGAGCCTTTCACGCAGACCTTGCTCCTGCTGACGCACTGCGCGGGCGTATGTTTCGAGCAGGTTGGCGGCCTTTGTTTTTTCAAGCCTTCGGTTGGCGTAGCGGAATAGCTTGCATCCGTATTCAGCTTCCAGGTGATGAATTTGCTGCGTGATGGCGGGCTGCGTGAGGTGAAGAAGCTCTGCAGCCTGATGGTAGCTGCCGCATTCGCATAAGGTCAGAAAGGTTTCGATCCGATAATCCAGCATGGTGTGCTCCTTTGATAAAAATATCTAATTGATAAATAAAGATTGTTAAATGGATTTTATCATAGAGAAGGTATATAATCAAGCTGTTAGTTAACGGTAAAAGCGTCGTCAATCGACAGGTTTGTGGTGCGCTTGCGTGTCTGAGTGCCTGGATATCGGACGAACTTTTATGCATTGTGATGCAATGAAAATTGCTGCATAATGACTTACAGCAGAAAAAGGAGTCGGGAGGATGAACGTTGTAGTGATTGGCGGCGTAGCCGCCGGGACAAAGACCGCCGCGAAGCTGATGCGCGAGGACCGCGGCGCAAATGTTACGATTTACACGAAGAGCGAGGACATCTCTTACGCTGGATGCGGTTTGCCTTATTATGTAGGCGGCAGTATCGGGACGCGGGAGGAGCTGATTGTCAATACACCGTCAAGCTTTACAGGGCTGACAGGTGTGAAGGTGCGTACCGGGATGGAGGCAGTTTCGGTAAATGCTGATGAGAAGACGGTCGCTTTCGCAAATGAAGAGACGGTGTCGTATGATAAGCTGGTGATTGCTACTGGTGCGGTACCTTTTGTGCCGAATGTGCCAGGCCGTGAGCTGCCGGGCGTGTTTACGATGCGCAGCCCGGACGACGCGATTGGTCTTCGTGATTATGTGGACAAAAATGGCTGCCGCAGCGCGGTGGTTGTGGGAGCCGGGTTTATCGGGCTGGAGATTGCGGAAAACCTGATGGCAAAGGGACTGAGAGTTACCGTTGTGGATATGGCCTCTCAGGTGATGCCCAATCTGTTTGATCAGGAGATGGCTGCTTACATACGCCGGAAGCTGCAGGAGATGGGAATGCGTATTGTTACCGGTGCCGGAATCGAGGAGGTACTGGGACAGGAGAAAGCTTCGGGCGTGCGAACGAGTGTCGGCAGCTTTGAGGGGGATCTGGTCGTGCTGGCAATCGGTGTCCGCCCGGCGACGGAATTCCTTGCCGATTCCGGAATTGAGAGAAATCGCGGGACGATTGTTGTAGATCAATACCAGCGGACAAACAAGGAGGATATTTACGCAGTAGGCGACTGTGCGCAGGTTTATAACCGTCTGACAGGGAAAGCACAGTGGTCTGCAATGGGCTCTACTGCTAATATCACGGGCCGCGCGCTGGCGAAGAATCTGACTGGCTTGCAGGTAGCGTACGGCGGCTGCCTTGGCACCGGTGTGGTGAGACTGGCGGAAGATCTGAACGCGGGGCGGACTGGACTTACCGAGGCGCAGGCAGCAGAGGCGGGATATGACGTTATCACGGCTACCTGTGTCACAGATGATAAGGCGCATTATTATCCTGGCGCGTCTACCTTTGTCACGAAGCTGATCGCGGACAAAACGACACATGCGCTGCTGGGCATTCAGGTACTGGGAGCAGGAGCAGTGGATAAGATGGTGGACATCGCGGTGACCGGTATTTCCGCCGGAATGAAGCTGGAGGATTTTGATACGCTTGACTTTGCGTACGCGCCGCCGTTTTCGACTGCCATTCATCCGTTTGTACAGGCCTGCTATATTCTGGAAAATAAGATCAATGGAGAATATGAGAGCTTTACACCGGCAGAGTATGCGGCCGGAAAAGCGAAAGGATATCAGGTGATCGATGTTCATCCGGCGCCGACAATCCCAGGCGCGAAGTGGGTCAATCTCTCAGCCATCGACAGTTCTGTTCGTGAAATGGGTGCGCCTGGCAAGAGTGATGAGAACGGGCAAACAGAAGTACAAACAGACGGGCAAAGCAGCGCGGTCGCTGTCAAGGGTCTTGAGGGTATTGCAAAGGATGCGAAGCTGCTTTTGGTCTGTGCGAAAGGAAAACGCGGCTATTTCCTCCAGAATCGCCTGAAAGCGTTGGGGTATACGAATACGCGCGCACTGGAAGGCGGAGCGTTTGTAAATACCGTAAAGGTGGAATTCACCGGTACGCTGCCTCCGGAAGAGATTAAGCGTGTGAAAGGGCTTGGTTGTCTGCAGGATAAGCGTTATCCGGATGTGTTTAACGTCCGCGTGATTACGCGCAATGGAAAAATCACTTCCGAGGAGCACCGTGTGATCGCGGAAGCTGCAGAACGTTTTGGCTCAGGCGAGGTGACGATGACGACTCGTCTGACGCTGGAGATTCAGGGCGTGAAGTACGCGAATATTCAGCCGCTGTTTGACTTTCTGAGCGAGCACGGGCTTTCCACTGGCGGAACCGGCTCTCTAGTGCGCCCGGTTGTCTCCTGTAAGGGTACGACCTGTCAGTATGGTCTGATCGATACGTTTGGGTTGTCAGAGCGTTTGCATGAGAAGTTTTATGTGGGGTACCACGGTGTGACGCTGCCGCATAAGTTTAAGATTGCGGTTGGCGGATGTCCGAATAACTGTGTGAAGCCGAATCTGAATGATCTGGGCATTGTTGGTCAGAGGGTTCCGATGGTGGACTACAGCAAATGCCGGGGATGTAAGAAGTGCAAAGTAGAGGCTTCCTGTCCGATTCATCATGCGAAAGTGGTGGATGGCAAGATTCAGATTGATCCGAATGTCTGCAACAACTGCGGCCGCTGCAAGGATAAATGTGTATTTGGCGCATTGGAATATCAGGATGGGTACCGCGTATACATCGGCGGGCGCTGGGGCAAAAAGATTGCGCACGGCGAACCGCTGCCGCGGATTTTCACTTCAGAGGAAGAAGTCGTGGATGTCGTGGAAAAAGCGATCTTGCTGTTCCGTGACGAGGGGCAGACTGGAGAGCGTTTCGCTGACACCGTCACCAGACTTGGTTTTGACACCGTCAGCGAAAAGCTTCTGGAGGGTAAGATTGATAAGAAAGCCATTTTGGAAAAGACTGTGAAGGGCGGAGCTACCTGCTAGAAGTCTTTCCCGCACTGCTCACAGTGATATTTATTGGTTTTGTCTTTTTTTGCAAAAAGCTTCCTGCGTATTTTCTGCGTGTTGTAGGAATTGCACCAGGGGCAGCGGACGACCGGCGGCATAGAAGGGTTCTGGCCCATGAGCCGCCGGTTTTCCTCTTCATAGATAGAGGTAGTGCGATAAGAGTCCCAGTCAAAAGCCGGATCTTTTTTAACCACCTCGTCGATGAAAGGCTGGCAGTAGTCCTCCCACTGGTGGAAGAACTGTTCTTCTGTAATCTCGCCATTGGTCTGTTTCTTCTGGAATTCTTCCCGTTTGGCGCTTGTGATGCCGTAAGAAGAATCAATTTCTTTGCATTCTGTATGGCCGCAGTGCGGGCAGGTCCAGGTACGCGCAAGAGGACCGGCCTGGAGCAGGCCGCATTTCGGGCAGTAAAGCCAGTTCGACGCCATATATTTATCATGTGCCATAATATCACCTCAAATAATTTTTCGTAGCAGTTCAGAACAGCTACATTTTTTCTTCCAGTATATCGCGCTCATTTTACGCCTTTTTTGTCATCAGATAACCGTTTATATCGGATAACCCTTTGTATCTCTCAAAACTGTCTCCATGCACCAGCACAAGCGTCGGTGCCTGCCGAACACCATATTTATTGACCAGCGTGATGTTGTCATCGGCGGTCAGCTTTACATAAGAAACGGCATTCTGATCCAGCAGGGAAATAGCCGCTTTGCAGTTCGGACAGGAGGAGCTGACAAAAAGCAGTGTTTTGGGCATTTGTGCTTCTGCTGCCGGGGTACTGGACTCAGTTACAGCAGTATTTTCGACTGCTTTTGCTTCTGCGATGGTATCCTTCGATGCTGTTATGGCATTGACGGAATCGGCAGCTGCAGCAGAAGTAGTATCAGCCGCACCGGATGCAATCTCCGAAGAATCCGATGGCTCAGTCGCCCTTCTCTCTAACCGCGAGACGCCAATGTCATAGGTCTTGCGGTCTTTGAATTCCTGTGATTTTCCGTCATTCCAGTTCTGTACCGGACGATAATAGCCGGTGATGCGGCTGTAAACCTCGGTCTTTTTGCCGCAGTGCGGGCAGGTGTAAACCTCACCGGAAAGGTAACCGTGTTCACTGCACACCGAGTAAGTCGGGCTGATGGTGTAGTAAGGAAGCTTATAGTTTTCCGCAATCTTGCGAACCAGAGCGGCAGCTGACTTCCAGTCAGGCAGCTTCTCTCCCAGGAACGCATGGAACACCGTGCCGGAGGTGTAGAGCGTCTGCAGCTCGTCCTGCACGTCCAGAGCTGAGAAAATATCTTCCGTATAGCCGACCGGAAGGTGGCTGGAATTGGTATAGTACGGCGTGCCATTCTCGTTCGCGGTGATGATGTCCGGGAATTCTTCCTTATCGTGCTTTGCAAAGCGATAGGCGGTCGATTCTGCGGGCGTCGCTTCCAGGTTGTACAGGTCGCCGTACTGCTCCTGATAGTCGGACAGACGGGTGCGCATATGGTTCAGCACATCTTTGGCAAAAGCCTGTGTCTTCGGGTGGGTCAGATCCTGGCGCAGCCACTTTGCGTTCAGCCCGGCCTCGTTCATGCCGATGAGGCCGATGGTGGAAAAGTGGTTATCAAAGCTGCCAAGGTAGCGTTTGGTATAAGGATAAAGCCCGGCGGCCAGAAGCTTTGTGATGACTGTGCGCTTGGTCTTCAGGCTGCGCGCGGCAATGTCCATCAGCCGATCCAGGCGGGCGTAGAAGTCCGCTTCGTCCGCGGCCAGATAGGCAATGCGGGGCAGATTGATGGTGACGACACCGACGGAGCCGGTTGATTCGCCGGAGCCGAAAAAGCCGCCGGATTTTTTGCGCAGCTCGCGCAGATCCAGGCGCAGGCGGCAGCACATGGAGCGGACGTCGCTTGGCTCCATGTCAGAGTTAATATAGTTGGAAAAATACGGGGTTCCGTATTTCGCAGTCATTTCAAAGAGGAGCCGGTTGTTCTCTGTCTCGCTCCAGTCAAAATCTTTCGTAATGGAGTAGGTCGGGATCGGATACTGGAATCCGCGGCCATTGGCGTCGCCCTCGATCATGATCTCAATAAAGGCCTTGTTGATCATGTCCATTTCCTTCTGGCAGTCGCCGTAGGTGAAATCCTGTTCTTTGCCGCCGACAATCGCGGGCAGATTCTTCAGGTCATTCGGGACGGTCCAGTCCAGAGTGATATTCGAGAAAGGTGCCTGCGTACCCCAGCGGGATGGTGTATTTACTCCATAGACAAAGGACTGTACGCACTGCTTGACTTCCTTTTGCGTCAGATGATCGGTGCGCACAAAGGGCGCCAGATAGGTATCAAAAGAAGAGAATGCCTGCGCGCCGGCCCATTCATTCTGCATGATACCGAGAAAATTCACCATCTGGTTGCACAGGGTACTCAGGTGGCTCGCGGGGGAAGAGGTAATTTTTCCGGGAACCCCGCCGAGCCCTTCCTGAATGAGCTGCTTGAGACTCCATCCCGCGCAGTAACCGGTCAGCATAGACAGGTCGTGCAGGTGAATCTCCGCAGAACGGTGTGCGTCAGCGATTTCTTTGTCATAGACCTCGCTCAGCCAGTAATTGGCCGTGATGGCGCCGGAATTGGACAAAATCAGTCCGCCCACGGAGTAGGTGACCGTGGAATTCTCTTTTACACGCCAGTCATTGATCTGGAGATAGTCATCCACCAGGTCTTTGTAGTTGAGCATGGTGGAATTGATGTTGCGCAGCTTTTCCCGCTGCTTGCGGTATAAAATATAGGACTTGGCCACATCGGCATAGCCTGCCTCTGACAGAACCTTCTCCACACTGTCCTGAATGTCTTCGACAGAAATGTAGCCGTCCTTTATTTTCTCTTCAAAATCAGCTGTGGTGCGCAGGGACAGCATATCAATGATACTGGGGTGGTATTGCTTCCCTTCGGCGTCAAAAGCTTTGGTAATGGCCACACTGATTTTATTGATATGAAATTCGGCGATGGTGCCGTCTCGTTTTTTCACCTGGTACATAGAAACCTCCCATATAAAAACTGGCAATTGTACAGATTCGTGTTACTATTCACGCGAGTCTGAAATTTGCTGTCTGGCTGCGCCAGAACACGTTTCGTAACAGATTAGTCAGGCAGACGATCGCGCTTTTCCTGCATCGCCTGCTGCCGCGCATCGCCAGTGACGGTAACGAGAATGAATGGTACCGGACTGCCTGTGTTCTTGGCGCGAGCAAGTGTATTGTAGCACATATGGGAAAGAAAATCAATATCTGGTTGAAATAATTGGAAATGTATACCAAATGTAGTAACAGAAAAGCAGACAGAATGAAAGGTACTGTAAAAATACTTTTCAGGGCAAGCGTAAAATGCTGCGGAATGCTTCACAAATTTGCGGGGAGTCTGCAGCGCGTGCGAGGGTAGTTACACCCCGCGCAGTGCTACGCTCTGTACATATGGCTGCACTAATTGCGCATAGCGGTGCAGTTCTTCTTCCGAGGGCGCATGAAGTCCGGATTCCAGAACGGTATCGCAGTCGACAAAGCATTGCAGAAAATAGCGCTTTGCGCCCTGAATCCACTGTCCAATCTCAGGGAAAACCAAATCATCGTGGAATTCCGCTACAACAGTGGTGCGGAATTCGTAGTCGACGGTTCCGTCCATCAGAAGAGAAACACTGCGGCGGACGCTGGAAAGATCAAATTCGTGTTTGCCGATAGTCTCACTGTACCGTGAAGGCGCATTTTTGATATCCATGGCTACGTAATCGACCAGATTCATTTCCAGAAGTGCGGAAAGCATATCCGGATGATTCCCATTTGTATCCAGCTTGACAGCAAACCCCATTTCGTGAATCTGTCTTAGAAAATCCGGCAGGTCGCGGTGCAGTGTGGGTTCTCCGCCAGTGACAGCCACGCCGTCGAGCAGACCGCGTCGTTTTTCCAGAAACGAGAAAAAATCCGTCATCGGAATTGTTTCCGGGAGGGTCTTGTGCGACAAGACATCCGTGTTGTTCGGAGCAGAAGCCCCGGTGGAATGAATATATTTGCAGGAGTCGATGATCAACTCACTGTTATGGCAAAAAGGACAACAAAAATCACAGCCGCCCAGAAATACGGTGCAGGCGACTTTGCTGGGGTAATCCAGAAGGGTTAATTTTTGCAAACCATAAATCTTCATATGAATCCTGTAAACGTGAAATGGTTGAAAACGAGCCTTTTGCGTATTGAAAAACCGGTTCCGGCTCATCCCGCACAGAGTGTGGGATGTTCGTCTGCCGAAATATTGTGTGAGACGAAAGCACGGAAACGGTCTGCTGTCTGTTTTATTTTTTATTTTCCAGCTCTGCTTTTTTCATCGCGCGCACCTTCAGCGGCAGACCAAACAGGGTGATGAATCCGCTCGCGTCGTGATGGTCATACAGATCGCCGGTTGTAAAGGAAGCCAGTGACTCGTTGTACAGAGAGTACGGGGAGGTCGTCCCGGCTTTGATGATGTTGCCTTTGTAGAGTTTAAACTTCACCTCTCCGGTTACATCCTGCTGCGTCACATCAACGAATGCCTGAATCGCCTCACGCAGCGGGGTAAACCATTTGCCCTCGTAAACGACCTGCGCGAACTGGCTGCCAAGTTTCTTCTTTGTCTCAAGGGTGTCACGGTCAAGGATCAGCTCTTCGAGCTGCTCATGTGCCGCCATGAGGATTGTGCCGCCAGGGGTCTCATACACGCCGCGGGACTTCATGCCGACGACACGGTTCTCTACGATGTCGACGATGCCGATACCGTGCTTGCCGCCAAGTGCGTTCAGCTCTTTGATGATCTCGGATACCTTCATTTCGCGGCCGTTCAGGGTCTTCGGGATACCGGACTCAAAGGTCATGGTCACGTATTCGCCCTGATCCGGAGCCTTCTCCGGCGTCACACCGAGTACCAGCATATGGTCGTAGTTCGGCTCATTGGCCGGATCCTCGAGCTCCAGCCCCTCGTGGCTGATGTGCCAGAGGTTGCGGTCGCGGCTATAGCTGGAATCCGCAGCGAACGGAAGATGGATGCCGTGCTGCTCACAGTAAGCGATCTCGTCCTCGCGGGACTGCATGGTCCACACATCCGTCATTCTCCAGGGAGCGATGATTTTGATATCTGGGGCGAGAGCCTTAATCCCGAGCTCAAAACGAATCTGGTCGTTGCCCTTACCGGTTGCTCCGTGGCAGATGGCTACCGCGTTTTCCTTGCGGGCGATCTCTACCAGCTTTTTCGCGATCGCCGGACGAGCCATGGAGGTGCCGAGCAGATATTTGTGCTCATATACGGCACCGGCTTTGACACAGGGCATCACAAAGTCGTCGCAGAATTCGTCAACAATGTTTTCAATATATAATTTGGACGCGCCGGAGAGCTTTGCGCGCTCGTCCAGGCCATCCAGTTCATTTCCCTGGCCGACATCGATGCAGCAGCAGACAACATCATAATCGAAATTTTCTTTCAGCCACGGAATGATCGCGGTCGTGTCCAGACCGCCGGAATACGCGAGAACTACCTTTTCTTTCATAATATAAATCCTCCTCGGTGATTTTTAGCAACTGCTCAGAACCAAAGCGGAGCGCAGCCCCGTTACCAGATGTTCTGATTCGTTACGAATTTTACTTCGTCCAATATACCGCAACTGCGGAGATTATGCAAGTGGAAAACGAAAAAAGTATTGCATAATATACACCAATAATGTATAATTATGCAATCTCAAAAACGCTTTACATTTTTTCATCACGGGAGTATAGTGTATTGGCGTTGAATATGCAGGATTGAAGGAGTTTATGAAAATGATAAAAGTAGGTATTATCGGGGCGACCGGATACGCGGGCGGCGAGCTGGTGCGTCTTCTTCTGGGTCATCCGGAAGTAAAAATCGTCTGGTACGGTTCAAGGAGCTATGTAGATCAGAAATATGCATCCATCTATCAGAATATGTTTCAGCTAGTAGACGAAACATGCATGGACGACAATATGGAAGCGCTGGCGGATGAGGCGGATGTGATTTTTACCGCGACACCGCAGGGACTGTGCGCGTCGCTGGTAAATGAAGGGATTCTTTCGCGGGCGAAGGTGATCGATCTGAGCGCTGATTTTCGGCTGAAAGATGTAAAAATATACGAAAAATGGTATGGGATGACGCACAAGGCGCCGCAGTTTATTGACGAAGCCGTGTATGGCCTGTGTGAGATCAACCGGGAGCAGGTACGCGGCGCGCGGCTGATCGCGAATCCGGGCTGCTATCCGACATGCAGCACACTCTCGATTTACCCGCTGGTAAAAGAAGGGCTGATCGACCCGGCGACGATTATCATAGACGCAAAATCCGGTACCTCCGGCGCAGGCCGCGGGGCGAAGACGGATAATCTTTACTGTGAGGTAAATGAAAATATCAAAGCTTACGGCGTAGCGAGCCACCGGCACACACCGGAGATCGAGGAACAGCTTGGCTACGCGGCAGGGAAGCCGGTGGTGCTGAATTTCACACCGCATCTGGTGCCGATGAACAGGGGCATTTTAATTACCGCGTATGCTTCCCTGACAAAGGATGTCTCATATGAAGACGTGAAAGCGGTTTACGATCAGTATTATAATAAGGAATATTTTGTGCGGGTTCTGGAAAAGGACGTCTGCCCGCAGACGAAGTGGGTAGAGGGCAGCAATTTTGTGGATGTCAACTTTAAGATTGATCCGCGGACGAACCGTGTCATTATGATGGGCGCGATGGACAATCTGGTAAAAGGCGCGGCGGGACAGGCCGTGCAGAATATGAACCTGGCGTTTGGGCTGGATGAGGCAGAAGGGCTGCGGCTGGCGCCGATGTTTCCGTGAGACGCTCTCGGATGGCGATTATGGGACGAACCCGGGGAAACTGAGTCATTCGCTTTTCCCAGCCGTGCTGCAGAGAAAAGACTGCGAAAGAAACAGCTTTGTGAAAAGCAGGTTAGAAGAACAGTGATATAGATTTTGAGGTTTTGATATTCAAATGTGAGAATGACAGCGAAAGCAGGAGGAGATTCATGCAGAAGATTGCAGGCGGCGTCACAGCCGCAAAAGGATTTTACGCGACCGGCATCGCGGCCGGGATTAAAAAGAGCGGCAAGGACATGGCTATGGTTTACAGTGAGGCGGCCTGCCGTGTGGCGGGGACGTTTACGACCAATCTGGTAAAAGCGGCGCCTGTGAAGTGGGATCAGAAGATTGTAAAGGGCTTGCCGGTCACAGAGCAGGAACCAGAGGAAGCCGGCAGCGGGAACGCGGCAGATGGAAAATGTGCGGGCAATGACCAGACAGCCCATGCGGTTGTGGTAAACAGCGGCGTGGCGAATGCCTGTACCGGGGCAGAAGGCTATGGGTATTGCCGCGATACGGCGGCGAAAGCGGCGGAGCTGTTTGGCATTCGGGAAAATCAGGTGCTGGTCGCTTCGACCGGCGTGATTGGCCAGCAGGTGCCGATTGCGAAGATCTGCGCGGGCATTGAGACGATGAAGCCGCTTCTTTCAGAGAGTGAAGAGGGCGGCACGCTTGCGGCGGAAGCGATTATGACTACGGATACCGTGAAAAAAGAAGTTGCTGTGCAGCTGGAGCTTGGCGGGAAGACGGTGACCGTTGGCGGGATGTGCAAGGGCAGCGGCATGATTCATCCGAATATGTGCACGATGCTGAGTTTCATCACGACGGACGCAAACATTTCACAGCCGCTGCTGCAAAAAGCCCTCAGTGCGAGTGTGCCGGATACCTACAATATGGTTTCGGTGGACGGCGATACCTCGACCAACGATACCTGCCTGGTGCTGGCAAACGGTCTGGCGGGCAACCCGGAAATTACCGAAGAGAATGCAGATTATGCCGCTTTTTTCGAGGCGCTGAATGAGGTCAACACCTGTCTGGCAAAGAAAATGGCAGCCGACGGCGAGGGAGCAACAGCCATGTTTGAAGTGAAAGTCGTTGGAGCTGAAAGCAAAGCGCAGGCAGTGACGATCAGCAAGTCGGTGGTTTCCTCCAGTCTGGTGAAGGCTATGATTTACGGACACGACGCGAACTGCGGCCGGATTTTGTGCGCGATGGGGTATTCGGGCGCGCAGTTTGACCCGGAGAAAGTAGACGTCTGGTTTGAGAGCGCGGTCGGAAAACTGAAAATCATTGAAAATGGTGTACCGACGGATTACAGTGAGGAGCTGGCGACGAAGATTCTCTCGGAGAGCGCGGTAACCGCGATTGCAGATATCAAAATGGGCAATGCGGAGGCAACTGCCTGGGGCTGTGACCTGACCTATGATTATATTAAAATTAACGCAGACTACCGCAGCTGAGAAGGCGGTCCTATTTAAGGTCTATGGGAAAAAGGCGCGATATTGAGATTCAGAACATAGCGAAATGCGCGGTGAATTTTTGCCATGGCAGGCTTGTAGAATGCACAGGAAACAGCAGCACAGACTGCGTCTGACGGATATGGGATGATAGAAAGGATTTAAGATATGGAATCAACAGAAATGGAACTCTGGCTGCAGAAGGCCAGCGTCCTGATTGAGGCACTGCCGTATATTCAGCGTTTCCAGGGGAAGACCATTGTCGTGAAATACGGCGGGAGCGCGATGGTGGATCACGAGCTGAAAAAGAGCGTGATTCGTGACGTGGCGCTGCTGAAGCTGGTCGGCTTCCGGCCGATCATTGTGCACGGCGGCGGTAAGGAGATTACAAAGTGGATTAATAAGGTCGGTCTGGAGACGAATTTTGTCAATGGACTGCGTGTCACGGACAAGGACACGATGGAAGTCGTGGAGATGGTGCTGAACCGCATCAATAAGGGGCTGGTCTCCATGATGGAGAAGACGGGTCTGAAAGCAGTCGGCATCAGCGGCAAGGATGGCTCGGTGCTGCGTGTGGATAAAAAGCTGGCGGGCGGCAAGGATATTGGATATGTCGGTGAGGTGAAGGAGGTCAATACCGCACTCCTGGACACTCTTCTGGATAATGATTTTATTCCGGTGATCTGTCCGATTGGTTCGGATGACCAGTATCATTCCTACAATATCAATGCAGACGACGCGGCCTGTGCAATCGCGAAGGCGGTAAAAGCGGCGAAGCTGGCATTTCTGACGGACATTGAAGGGGTTTACCGGGATCCGCTGGACCGCACTTCCCTGATCAGTGAACTGACGATCCCGGAGGCCAAAGCATTCCTGGAAAGCGGAAATGCCGGCGGAGGTATGCTGCCGAAGCTGCAGAACTGCATTGCGGCGATCGAAGGCGGTGTATCGAGGGTGCATATCCTGGACGGCAGAATTGAACACTGTCTGCTGCTGGAATTTTTCACCAACAAAGGGATCGGTACCGCGATCATTGGCGACCGGGAGGAAAGGTACTATCAGGAAAACTAAAACAGGCGGAATGGAACATATGGAGGGAGAAAGCAATGACCAGCCAGGAATATATGAATCTGACGGAGCAGCATGTGCTTCATACTTACAACCGGTTTCCGGTGGTGTTTGAGAAAGGGGAGGGTGTATACCTGACCGATGTGGACGGAAAGGAATATCTGGATTTTGGCGCCGGAATCGCGGTTTTTGCGCTTGGGTACGGCAATCAGGCGTACAATGACGCGCTGAAAGCCCAGATTGATAAGCTGATACATACCTCGAACCTGTTTTACAATGAGCCCCTTCCCGAGGCGGCTGCAAAACTGACGAAGGTAAGCGGCATGGATAAAGTATTTTTTACCAACAGCGGCACAGAGGCGATTGAAGGTGCACTGAAAGCGGCGCGCAAATACGCGTACCTGAAAAAGCAGGCGTCCGGGGAAAACGCGGCGGGGGATGGATATGGCGAAGCAAATTATGAGATCATCGCGATGGAGCATTCCTTTCACGGCAGAAGTGTCGGCGCGTTGTCTGTGACGGGAAATCCGCATTACCAGGAAGCGTTCCGGCCTCTGATGGGCGGGGTGAGATTTGCGAAGTTTAACGATCTGGAGAGTGTGAAAGCACAGATAACAGAGCATACCTGCGCGATTATTATGGAGACCGTGCAGGGCGAAGGCGGGATTTATCCGGCGGAAGCGGAATTTCTGCGCGGCGTGCGTGCCCTGTGTGATGAGAAGGATATTTTGCTGATTCTGGATGAAATCCAGTGCGGTATGGGGCGCACCGGCAGCTGGTTTGCCTGCCAGCAGTACGGGGTGCAGCCGGATATCATGACCTGCGCGAAAGCACTCGGCTGCGGCGTACCGGTGGGCGCGTTTTTGCTGAACGAAAAGACGGCGAAGGCTTCTCTGGTCCCCGGAGACCATGGTACGACCTACGGCGGAAACCCGTTTGCCTGTGCCGCAGTTTCAAAGGTATTTGATCTGTTTGAAGAACTTCATGTAGTGGAGCATGTGCGGGAGCTTACTCCGTATCTCGAGCAGCAGCTGGATGCGCTGGTAGAAAAATATGATTTCCTGACCGCACGCCGCGGCAAAGGTTTTATGCAGGGGATTCAGGTCGAAGGGCGCCCGGTCGGCGGGATTGTGAGCGCTGCACTTGAAAACGGTCTGGTTGTTTTAAGCGCGGAGGGCAATGTGCTCCGGTTCGTGCCGCCGCTGGTGATCGGGAAAAAGGACATTGACGAGATGGTGGTGCGGCTGGAAGCATCGTTTTGAAAGCCTGTAGACGCATATTTTTTCAGATAACTGCGCATACTCCTGGCAGATAAATATGGAGTGGCGGTATGAGAATAGAAATTTTTCCATATCGCTGCGGCCATCATGCAGGAGGAAACTATGTGGGGAATTCTGATTGCTCTGCTCTCCGGCGCTCTGATGAGTGTGCAGGGGGTATTTAATACGGAAATGACAAAGCAGACGAGTCTCTGGCTCTCGTCTGCTTTTGTGCAGCTGACAGCTTTGCTGGTCTGTATTCTGGCATGGCTTTTCACAGATCGGACGAATGTGACAGAACTGCTCCTGGTGGAGCCGAAATATATGCTCCTTTCCGGTGTGATTGGAGCGTTTATTACCATCACGGTGGTAAAAGCGATGGGCAGCTTAGGCCCTGCCCGTGCGGCGATGCTGATTGTTGTAGCTCAGCTGATCGTCGCCTACGGGATTGAGCTGCTGGGGTTGTTCGGCGTAGAGAAACAGCCGCTGGAATGGCGGAAAATTTTTGGGATGTTATTGGCTGTTATTGGAATCGTAATATTTAAATGGTAAAATTTTTCTAATC
>JAJPXU010000097.1:0-24321 GCA_021205305.1 Lachnospiraceae bacterium | reverse complement strand
TCGTTAAAATAAGGAACGTATACGGGAAAACAGCGGCTTTGGCCGCATAAGGGTATGTTAGGGAGAAAAAAAGGGCTGGCCGCAGCCCTGTTGTGCGTGGCTTTGATCGAGGCGTCAGGCTGCGCCAGGAGCGGTTCGCTCTATACAGCGGGGCTTACCGTGGAAACGGAGACTTACGCAGAAGAAAGCGATAGCGCGGATGGCGGTGCAGAAAGAGAGATTGCTGACGCAGTGAGTGTACCGGGCGGCGCTGAGGCTGCACTTCCGTCAGCGGAGACAGAAACAGAAGCGGTTCTGGGTTACGTCTATGTCTGCGGTGCGGTGAAAGTCCCCGGCGTATATCCGATCCGGGGTGATATGCGCGTCTGCGATGCGATTGCGCTGGCTGGCGGTTTTTCCGCGGAGGCTGATGAGGAATGGCTGAATCAGGCGGCGGTGGTCAATGACGGGCAGAAGCTTTATGTGTATTCTGTGGAGGAAACCGACCAGATGAAGTTGTCCGGCCTGTCTTCGGACGGGAAGGATGCTGTCACATCCGGTTATACAGGTGCTGCTTCGGATGAAAGTGATTCTGCGGGTGGAACCGCGCCATCCGGAGACGGGAGCTCGGATATCTCCGGCGGGAAGGTGAATCTGAACACAGCTACTGCAGAGGAACTGATGACGCTTCCTGGGATTGGTGAGTCAAAGGCAGCCGCGATTCTTGCGTATCGAAGTGAGCATGGCTCATTTGCTTCGATTGAGGAGATTCAGAATATTTCAGGGATTAAGAGCGGGGTCTTCTCGAAGATCAAAGATCTTATAACAGTATAGATCTTGTAAGGAGATTATTATGGCAAAAAGAGTTTTGGTAGTGGATGATGAGAAACTGATCGTTAAGGGCATCCGTTTCAGCCTGGAGCAGGACGATATGGAAGTGGACTGTGCTTACGATGGGGAGGAAGCGGTACGGCTGGCAAGGGAGAATAAATATGATATTATTCTTCTGGATCTGATGCTGCCGAAGCTGGACGGCCTGGAGGTATGTCAGCAGATCCGTGAGTTCTCGGATGTGCCGATTGTCATGCTGACGGCGAAGGGCGACGACATGGATAAGATCATGGGGCTGGAGTATGGTGCAGATGACTATATTACGAAGCCTTTTAATATTCTTGAGGTGAAAGCGAGATTAAAAGCGATTATCCGGCGGACTTCCCAGAAAAATGCGGCAGAGCCCAAAGGAAAAATCGTGGAAGTAGGCGATCTCATCCTGGACTGCGATGGCAGGCGCGTCAGTGTTGCCGGCAAAGAAGTAAACCTGACGACGAAAGAGTTTGACCTTTTGGAACTGCTTGTCTTTAATCCGAATAAAGTATACAGTCGGGAAAGCCTTTTGAATACCGTGTGGGGATATGAGTATCCGGGGGATGTGAGAACGGTAGATGTGCATATCCGTCGTCTGCGCGAAAAGATTGAGGCGAACCCGAGCGAACCGAAATACGTACATACGAAGTGGGGAGTGGGTTACTATTTCCAGCATTAAGCCAGTCATTAAAAAATACTTTAAAAGCCTGCAGGCACGTATTTTTCTGTTTTTTATTCTGGTCGGCGTGACTCCTGTCCTTCTGATGCGCTACGCGGTTCTGACGAGCTACGAGACGCAGGCAGTCGAGCAGAAGGCACAGCTTCTGGAACGGCAGTGCCAGCAGATTCTGGAGCAGATCTCAGAGTCCGAATATATGCATGGAAATGATTCCGATCAGGTGGATCGTCTGATTGACCAGATGGCATCGCTATATTCCGGACGCCTGATTCTAGTCAACGGCAATTTTCGCATTATCAAAGATACGTATGACATTGATGTAGACAAAGTAATTATCTCAGAGGAAGTGCTTCTGACGTTTCAAGGGACAAATTCGACGAATTACGATGAGGATAATCAGTTCCTGGAGATGACGATTCCGATTGTAAACGATGATTCCGGAGAGACGGAAGGGATTATGATTATCAGCGTTCCCACGGTGGATATCGCGAACGGAAAAGCGGGCATCAGCCGGATTGTACTGCAGATGCAGTCCATTCTGACCTTGCTGATCCTTGGTGTGGCTTTTTACGTCTCACGGATTCTGACGCGTCCATTTGGAAAGATCACACAGTCTCTGGAGGATGTCGCCGGAGTAAATGACGAAGAAATTTCGATTCCGGATTATACGGAAACACAGCTTCTCGCGGAAGCTTATAACCGCATGCTGAAGCGTATGAAAGCGCAGGAGGATTCACGGCAGGAGTTTGTCTCGAATGTCTCGCATGAACTGAAGACGCCGATCACTTCAATGAAGGTGCTGGCGGATTCCCTTTTGGCGCAGGAGGATGTGCCGGTTGAGCTTTATCGGGAGTTTATGGGCGACATCGCGGAGGAAGTGGACCGTGAGAACAAAATTATCTCAGATCTGCTTTCCCTTGTGAAGATGGATAAGCGCTCTTCGGATGTTCATATCGAAGAGACAAATATCAATCAGCTGATTGAACTGGTGCTGAAAAGGCTGCGCCCGATCGCGGGGACGAAAAATGTCGAACTGGTGTTGGAGAGCTTTAAACCAGTGCTGGCTGAGGTGGATGAGACAAAACTGACGCTTGCGATTTCTAATTTGATAGAAAATGGGATCAAGTATAACCGGGACGGAGGATGGGTACACGTCTCTTTGAATGTGGATGGCAAATATTTTTACATCCGGGTAGAAGATTCCGGAATCGGTATCCCGGAAGAATCGCAGGAGCATATTTTTGAACGCTTTTACCGTGTGGACAAATCCCACTCGCGGGAGATTGGCGGCACCGGTCTGGGGCTGGCGATTACGCGAAGCGCGGTTCTGATGCATCACGGCGCGATCAAGGTTTACAGCCGCGAGGGGGAGGGAACGACCTTTACCGTGCGGATTCCGCTGAAATATGTGCCGTGATCCATATCGTAAGCGGTACAAGCCGATTTATTTAGAAAAGCCTGGTTCTCGGTTTCTTGCACGAATCGGGATAATTTGCGGAGGGGTTCACGTGAAGAAAAAAAGAATCTTTTCTTTTTGCACACTGTCGGTGGTAATTGCCGCGCTGCTTCTCCTTGGCGGCTGCGGAAAGAAGGATGAAGACAGTACCAGCTATACGATTTATTATAAAAACTCATCCGGCACGAGCTTGTATGAGGTGAATTATTCTCCTGCCGCGGAGACGTTTGATGAGATGATGACGGAGTTGATGGCGCAGATGTCGACAGTGCCGGAGGACGCGGTCTATACCAGTGTGCTTCCTGAGACCGTATCATACCAGGGGTATGAGCGGGGCATTGATGCACTCCGGATTGATTTTTCAAGTGAATACTATGAGATGGACAATATTACGGAGGTTCTTTTGCGCGCCGCGGTGGTAAAGACGATCTGTCAGATTCCCGGTGTGACAAAGATCATCCTTACGGTCGACGCAGAGCAGCTGGTGGACGCGAATGGGGAGCTGGTTGCGGCGATGGACGCAGAGAGCTTTATTGACACGAAGAACGGCGGAATTAACTCTTACCAGACGGCGTCTCTGGTTCTGTATTTTCCGAATGAGGATGGAACAAAACTTCTGAAAGAAGTACGCAATGTGGATTATTCAAGTAATATGGTACTGGTTCGCGTGATTTTAGAGCAGCTGATGGCTGGTTCCGATTATGCAAACCGTATGGCGGTGATGAACGCGTCTGCGGAAATTCTGGATATCACGACGAAGGACGGAATCTGTACGATTAGTTTTAGCGAAGAGTTTAACCAGCCGCCGACAGAGAAGACGCCATCTGCTGAGGCAGCGCTGTACGCGATTGTTAATTCCATCTGTGAGACGGCGGATGATGTGGAAGGTGTGAAAATTACCATTGATGGTTCTTCGAATGTGAAATTCTGGGATGAGATTGACCTGAGTGAGGTATTCCTTTTAAATGAAAGCCTGATCGAGGTGGACAGCCTGGAATCTGAGACAGAAGAAGCGGCTGCGCAGGCAGAGGGAGAGCCGGAATCAACAGGTTCCGATACTGCTTTGTCATCGTCTGACGCGGAGGAAGCATCCGGAAATGCTGCGGATATTTCGGAGACGGAAGAAGAACCGGAAGATGCCGTCGTCGCGGGAGCGGATGGCTCGCTTGCCGGTGTGGATGGCTATGCTGCAGACGAAGACGGCACAGTCGCGGGAGTGACGGGAGCGGATACCGCTGGCGAGACACAGACAGAATGACAGGGGAGAAGGTGGTGTGATGAAAAAACGGCCGCTGGCTCTGCTGTGTCTTGCGGTCGCGATATTTTTCAGTATCATGGGAAGAATACGCGGTTCCGAAAGGGACGAGGCGCTTCTGGAAGTGGAGGAATATCTGACAGAGACAGCAGGTTCAGGCAATACGCTGACCTTGGAAGGCACGGTGTCAGAGGTCAGCGCGGTATCGGAAGGTATACGCCTTTCTGTAAATCAAGTAGTTCTCTATACAAATGACAAATCCATTGGTTCTTTATCTTCTGAATTAAAAATCTTATTTACCACTGAAACAGACAATCTGCTGCCCGGTGACCGCGTCCGTGTGACCGGCACCTGGAAGCCATTTGAGACAGCGGGGAATCCCGGCCAGTTCGATTTCAGGACGTATTATTTTGCTAAAAATACGGCAGGAAGAGTTACCAGTGCAGGAATCACGCTTGTGTCAGAAGGAGATTCTTCTCTGGCTCGTATGCTTGCGCGATTTCGCCGTATCCTGCGCTGCTCCTATCTTCGGATTCTGGAAGAAAAGGCGGCACGCACCGTCTCGGCGATCAGCCTTGGGGAAAAAAGCTATATGGAGCAGGAGTGGAAGCAGTTGTATCAGGAGGGCGGCATTGCGCATATTATCTCCATCAGCGGCCTTCACATCAGCATGATTGGGATGTGCATTTATAAGCTTCTGCGGCGTATCCGTCTGCCTTTTGCCCTGGCAGCTCTGCCATCGGCGGCCGTGGTTGCGCTGTATGCGCTGATGGCCGGGTTTGGCGTTTCCGCGGTGCGTGCCTGCATCATGTTCGTACTCTGGCTCGGTTCACAGATTGCAGGGCGAAAAAATGATACCCTGACTGCGGCAGCGGTTGCGGCTGCCCTGATTCTGGCGGGGAATGGACGAACGGCAGAAAGTTCTTCTTTTCTTCTGTCTTTTATGGCCATTCTGTCGATTGCACTGCTTGTGCCGCGGCTGCAGGCGGTAAATCCGTTTCGGATCAAGAGGGTAAACGCCGGAAGGGAGAAAAAGAATCTGCAAAATGGCAGCGGGAAAATTACGCGTGCTAATGGCGGCAGGAAGCCCTTGGGGAACGGTAAGCAGCGGGAAAAATGGAAGGAGAGCGTACTGAGAACCGGAGAGCGGATATGGGACACGTTTTGCGGCGGTGCGGGAGTATGGCTTGGCACGCTGCCGGTCACACTCTGGTTCTTTTACCAGACGGCTCCATGGAGCGTGCTGGTTAATCTGGCTGTGATACCGCTGATGTCAGCTTTGATGGGCTCCGCCCTGATCTCCTGCCTGGTGGGACTGGTCAGTGTTCCCGCTGGGATTTTTTTGTCAGCACCCGTGTATTATTTGCTGGGGTTCTTCGAGACCTTATGTACATTTGAACAGCAGCTGCCGGGAGCTGTCTGGATTGCGGGCTGTCCGGCACTGTGGAAGGCGGCCGCTTATTATGTTTTATTGTTCGCAGCGGCTGGTCTCATGCGTTTTCTGGAAAGACATGGGGAGAACACGTTGTGTACTCATAAAAAAGATCGAATTGTGAGACAATTCGGGTTTGACCAGAGACAGAGAGCAGCCCGGAAGAGGTATTTTCAGAAACAACCACGGGGATCCGCACAGAGAAAACAGCGTCCGGAACTGCGGTATCTACAGACATTGGTGTGGATTTGCGCGATCGGAATCGGCCTCTGTCTGATGGCATTTCATCCGCGCAGCGGACTGACCGTGATCTGTATGGATGTGGGGCAGGGGGATGGTGCATTGATTCAGCTTCCCGATGGCACGAATTGTCTGATTGACGGCGGGAGCAGCTCGGTGAGCAGTCTTTGGGAATATCGGATCAGCCAGGTGGTAAAATATTATGGGATCAGCAGGCTGGACTACGTTTTTCTTTCCCATGCCGACAGCGACCATATCAGCGGTATAGAAGAATACCTGGAAGACTACCTGCCGGGGTTTGCGGGAAACAATGCCCACGGAATTACACTGGAAAATCTGATCCTCCCGCCGACAGCAGATGCCGAAGATTTTGGTGATCTGACTGCATCCGCAGAGAAACTGGACATTTCGGTATTCCGGATGGAAGCGGGAGCCGGACTGGGAAGCACCTCCTCCTGGTCGTTTGCGTGTCTGGCGCCTGACGCCGAAGCACTGTCCGGGGATAAAAACGAGGATTCTATGGTATTGCTTCTTCAGTACGGAGATTTCCGTATGCTGTTTACCGGCGACCTGGAGGGGGAAGCGGAGCTGGCTCTTGCTGCTTCCGGTGCGAATCTCTCCTGCGATGTATTAAAGGTCGGCCATCATGGCTCAAAAGGCGCTTCTTCTGAGGCCTTTCTGCTTGCTGCTTCACCGGCTTTTGGCATTATTTCCTGCGGGAAGGATAACAGTTATGGCCATCCCGCGGCGGCCGCCGTGGAACGTTTGCGCGCGGCAGACATAACTCTGTATACAACCATGGACTGTGGGGCAGTGACGATTCGCAGCAATGGAAGCACGTATCGGATATCCGGCTACATAAAAACGGAGAATTATAGTACCTGACCGTGCGCATCATGCGGGTTTGATGGAAACTTACGGTATCATTTCCTTACTGTTTTCATGATCGAAAGAATCCGGTCAATTTTCTGGATTTCCTGTGGCGTTTTGCCAATTTTCAGGACGTTGATGATGGCCTCTGTTTCTGTGGAGTCAAAGGAGATGTCACCGGAATTGGACTGAGCTGCCGCCATGAGAAAAGGCAGCAGCTCATTTTGCTTCTTGCCCTGTGCCTGTTCAGCGAGGGAAGAAAGCATTTCCAGTTTCGCTGGGTCAATGCCCCCGAGGGCAGGATTGTTCATCCAACTGTTATCATTCATGGTTTTTTCCTTTCTGTCAAAAATAGAATCCAATCTTACCAACAGGCAGGATCTGCGTTTCACGAAATGGAAGCATGAAATCCGATCAGGTGAAAGAAACTCAGCCTATTCTTCTTGGGGGGCAGATTCTGCGCAGACCTGATAGAGCTCAATCATGCTGATCATTTGCAGTGCCTGGTCGATCATTTCCCGTTCTTCTCCTTCACAGTATTGACGGATATCGGTGAGGATGTCGAGAAGATCGGAAGAACTCGGGCTGTCTGCTTCTTTTGTTTTATAATAATTCATGACATTTTGCATTTCGATGGTTTTTATCAGGACAGAAAAAGTTTTTTGACTGTTCACCGGAAGATAAGGAAGGAGTGCTTTGAGCAGCTGCAGGTGGTTTTGATTGGCAATCTGGTCAAGCTTTGTCTGCATGGTATGATTTCCTCCCTCCCGATGTTTTGTATTGGAAGCAGAATTCGTTTGAACGCAGAGAGCGCTGCTTTAAATGTCTTTCAACTTACTTTATGATTGATAATTGAAAAGTAGACTTGAACTGGAAAAATGATTCGAGAAAAATGCTGTCCGCGAAGCAGGCGTGAGCGTATAGAAGAAGCAGAAAGCCGGGTCTGTGAAACATCCGGGGTCAGGATAACATATACTGGAAAGGGGAGAAACACCCCATGCGAGGAACGCTTGAAAAAGCAGAGCGGCTGCACCCATGCGTGCAACGTTTAAAAAAGCAGGGCTGGTGTATCCGTGCTTGTAACATCAGAAAAAAATGAGGAGGCGTTCGTATGTCCACACGTACGGTGAAGGAAGGAAATGCCTATTATGAGATTGATGAGGACTGTATGAAGCAGCTTGAGGCTGAAAAAAATCACCGGGAAGACAAATCTTCCCGGAAACAGCCCGTCCGGCATCAGTCCGATGCCAGACGAAGACGTGAGATGTCACAGTCGATTACCATGGAATAGTTTGTGTAATAGACGACGAAGCCAGGCTTGGCGCCATTTGGCTTTTTGACATGCTTCTTCTCTACGTAGTCGATTTCGACTTTCTGGGCGCCGCGGCTTTGAGAGTACCAGGCCGCAAGCCGCGCGGCGTCCTCAAAGGCGGTGTCCGGGGGCATCTGCCCATTGCCATTGGCCTTTAGAATGACGTGGGAACCGGGCACACCTTTGGCGTGGAACCACCAGTCGCCGCCGGAGGCAAACCGGAAGGTCAGTTCATCGTTCTGATAATTGTTTTTGCCGACGTACAGATCATATCCGTCTGAGGATATATAGTGGAACGGGCGCGAAGTAATTTTCACTTTTTTGCCAGTGTAATGGCGGCGAATATAGCCTGCGTCGGTCAGCTCTTCTTTTACCTGTACAAGATCCTCCTCAGAGAGTGCCATGTCCATGAAAGTGCACACCGATTCGAGATGGTCGATCTCCGCCTTTGTCTCTTTTGTGAGTTCACTCAAAGCTTCGTATGTTCGCTTGAGCTTGCCGTATTTGTCGAAGTATTTCTGCGCGTTTTCCTGGGCGGTCAGGGTCGCGTCGAGTGGAACGGTGATCATTTCATTTGTGTAATAGTTCAGCGCCTCAAAGCTTTTTGCGCCAGGCTCCACGTCATAGCCATAGGTGTGAATCAGTTCGCCGTAGATGCGGTATTTTTCGCGCTTTTCCGTATCCGCAAGCTGTTTCAGCTGGAGATCGTATTTTTTGCGGCAGCGCTCAAGCGCGGTCGCAGCAATGCGGCGCAGGTCGGACGACTTCTGGCGGATCCGGGTAACGGTGTTTTTCAGCGCGTAATACTGCTCCAGCATTTCGGAAGGAGAGTCAAACGGATGGCTGGTATTTTCTCTATACATAGTAAGCGGGAGAGAGGAAAATTCTACCGGAGAAAGATCCCCATTGGTAAGAAATTCGTCTTTTACCTGTGGCGAACGGCTGGGTGCGTCACTGTTCTGGGAAGCATCACACGTTTGACGGATGCTTTCGTAGATAATAGAAGGTGAAAAGTTTTTCTCCCTTACATCCTCCATCATAAGCTCGAACATATGGTAAAGATGAATCTGGGCAAGCTCGTCAAAAGAATTCGCACTCTGCGCAGATTCTACGTCGGCGCGGAAGCAGAGCTCCTCGGCAATCAGAGGGCTGATGCCGGTGTAGGAGGTGTAGATCGCTTTCGCAAGCGGCACTGGTTTTGAGAACACTGTGGCGCGGAATTCCTCCGCTGAAGTCGCGAGCGGATCACATTTGGGCTGCGTGACCGCAATGAAATAGGGGCGGCCAGGCAAAACTTCCCGCACAGAGCTTGTCATGGAACCGACATGCTTGATGCTGTCTATGATCATACCGGAGTCGTCACAGAAGATCAGATTGCTGTGTTTGCCCATCAGTTCAATGATCAGATCCTTGCGGCAGAGGTCGCCCATTTCGTTGTAATGCTCGATTTCAAAATGGATGATACGCTCCAGACCCGGCTGCCAGACGCGCAGAATTTTACCGTTTGCGATGTGTTTGCGCAGCAGCATACAGAAATTCGGTGCGGTCATGGGCGATGATTTATTTGTTTTTGTCAGGTAAATCAGCGGCAGGCTGGCGCTCGCCGAGAGCAGGAGCCGGTATTGCCCGGAGGCAGATTTTATGGTGAGCAGGAGCTCATCTGCTTCCGGCTGGGCGATTTTGCTGATGCGGGCTCCGGTCAGCTTGTCGGAAAGCTCTGCTGTAATATTTGCTATAACGATCCCGTCAAGGGCCATCTGAGATTCCTCCTCAAATTCTTCCGAAATTTATATCTATAATGAACGACTTATGTCGTTTACTATAGATTGGCTTGCCATATGCATATATGGGCCTTCTCAAAATAATCGCTCCCATCATATCAGATTTACTCTTAAAAAACAACCGCATGAAAAAGAATTGCGTTTTCCGGGGAAACAAGGTATACTGCTTGGTAGGAATGGCAGAAAGAATTTGCGGAAGGATACTGTTTAAAAGGAGTATGGCTGTGGAGAATTTTCAGAAAAAGGCAAATTCAAAACGAGAGACGCAGCAGGAGAAGCGTACACGTATCATGGAGGAAGCCCGCCAGAAGGTGGAACAGGAGCGGGAGGAGCGCCTGCGGGAAGAATACACTCTTCTGGGGGACGCTTCGAAAGAAGATCCAGATGACGTTTTGGGAAGCGGAAGTTTCTCAGAACTGGAGCATTACAGCTATTTTGACGGGGATCAGATCATCCGTTCACTGAATCTGCCGACGGATTCCCGCCGAATGGGCGAGAAGATGTATCGGCAGGGCCTGGCCAAAAATATGGAAGTTACCACTGGCTACGAGCGCTATGGGGAGGCCGGTGAGATGATCGGCCAGGCTGTGTGGGACGCACAGATTGGCCGCAACCAGTTTCAGACTACTGTGACCTTTACGCGCGCCTCGGTGAGTAAAGCGCAGTGCAGCTGCCCCAAATGCCGGAGAAAATACGGAGGGTATGGCTGGTACTATGGGGAAAATGCGAACTGCGAGTATGTGGCGGCGGTTCTTTTTGAGCTGCGCGATTTTCTGAAAACGCATAATGTGGGAGACGCGACGGATCGCGATGCCTGCATACTGATGAATTCGTATCGGCAGAAGCGGGCGAATCTTCTGGTCGCGGATAAAACAGCGAAAGAACAGAGCCTGACGCTGAAGCCGCGTCTGGTGAAGAAGAATTCGCAGCTGACGGTCTCCTTTAAAATAGGTGCCGGGAAGCTGTTTGTGATCAAGCAGCTGGATGAGTTTTGTATGCATGTGCGCAACGCTGCTACAACGACCTATGGTTCGAGTACGGAGATCAATCACCGAAGAAGCAATTTTACCGGCGAGAGTCTGAAGTGGCTGCGCTTTATCGAGCGGATTGTACAGGAAGAGGAAGAGTTCGGACAGCGCCTGGAGCATGCGACACGGAATCGTTATTATTACCATATTACGGCAAGCGTAGGCGGTTCCCTGAATCTGTTTGGCTGGCGACTGGATGAATTATACAATGAGCTTGGCGATGGGACGGTGGAGTACGAGGATCGAGACGCGGAGCGGACGAAGAAGCAGATGCTTCACCGCGGGGAAGGAAATCCGCATGTGACGATGGAGATCGCGGAAGTCGCGCTGCCGGCAAAAAAGGAGCGGCCGGAATCCGCACAGGAGGAGTTTCATGGGATTCAGGTGGATGGAAATCTGCCGGAACTGTTTTTTGGCATGAACTGCGCGTACTATGTGGATGGAGACACGTTTCGCCGTTCCGAACCGGAATTTCAGGAAAAGATCGAGGATCTGATCCGGCTTGCGGGGGGAAATGAATCCTTTTCTTTCCGTGTTGGGCGGAACAGTATGTCGGAGTTCTATTATCAGGTATTGCCTACGCTGCGGGACGTGGCGGAAATCGTGGAAAAGAATCCCGAACGGATTCATTCTTTCCTGCCGCCACAGGTGAATTTTGTGTTTTATCTGGACGCGCGGGAAGGCGATGTGACTTGTGCGCCGTTTGCCAGATATGAGGGAAATGAGCTGTCTTTGCTGGATTTTGCCAGCCAGGAGCAGCCGGTTGACGAGGCCGTGTACCGCGACAGTACAGCAGAGCGGGAGACGCTTTATAAGGTCATGACCTGGCTGCCGCAGATTGATACGACGCGAAAAGAGCTGAACTGCGGCGGGGATGAAGATCAGATTTACCGGGTGATGTCGGAAGGAATCGAGGAACTGCTTACCCTTGGGGAGGTGCAGTGTACGAACCGTTTCCGAGCCCGCAAAACCATCCGCCAGATGAAGGTATCGGTCGGCGTTTCTGTGTCAAGCGGTCTGCTGGACCTGGACATTACGACAGAGGATGTGCCGCAGGATGAATTACTCGACATTCTGAACAGCTACCGGGAAAAGAAAAGTTACTACCGCCTGAAGGATGGCTCTTATGTAAACCTGGATGATCAGTCGCTGGAAATGCTTGCGGAGATGATGGATTCCATGCATCTGAAGCCGAAAGAATTTGTCCAGGGGAAGATGCATCTGCCGCTTTACCGTACGCTGTATCTGAATAAAATGCTGGAGGAAAATGACAGCGTTTACAGTGAACGCGACAGCCGCTTCCGTGAGATGGTCAAGGAATTTAAGACGGTAAATGACGCGGATTTTGATGTGCCCAAAAGTTTGTCAAAGACGATGCGCCAGTATCAGAAGGACGGTTATAAATGGCTGCGGACGCTGGAAGCGTGGCAGTTTGGCGGTATTCTGGCTGATGATATGGGACTTGGAAAGACGCTGCAGGCGATCGCACTGTTGCTCTCTGCGAAAGAAAGATATGAAAATGCAGCGGATACGGCTGTGCCCTCCGTGTATGCCGAACGCGGCAGAACACAGAAAACGGCCGGGGAAACGGTTCATGCACCGATATCCCTGATCGTCGCGCCTGCCTCGCTTGTGTTTAACTGGGGCGAGGAGTTTGCGCGTTTTGCTCCGGCTCTCCGGGTGGAGCTGATCACGGGGAATCAGGAAGAGCGCCAGATGAAGATCGCCGCGTACCGCGATTATGACGTGCTGGTGACCTCTTATGATTTGCTGAAGCGGGATATTCCTCATTATGAGGGAATTGCGTTTACGTATGAGATCATAGACGAGGCACAGTATATAAAAAATCATACGACGGCTGCGGCCAAGGCGGTGAAGGTGATCAATAGCCGCTACCGCTACGCCCTGACCGGTACGCCGATTGAGAATCGCTTAAGTGAGCTTTGGAGTATTTTTGATTATCTGATGCCGGGATTTTTGTACAGTTACGACGTATTTAAGCGGGAGATTGAGACGCCGGCTGTGAAATACCAGGATGAACAGGCAATGAAACGGCTGCAGAAAATGACCGGGCCGTTTATTCTGCGCAGACTGAAAGAAGAAGTTTTGAAAGACCTGCCGGATAAGCTGGAAGAAGTGCGCTATGTGCGCCTTGCGAAGGAACAGCAGCAGTTGTATGACGGACAGGTGATTCATATGCGTGAGACAATCGCCGGACAGGATGCGGATGCATTTAATAAGAACAAACTGGTGATCCTGACCGAGCTTATGCGGCTGCGTCAGATCTGCTGTGATCCCAGCCTTTGTCTGGAGGGCTACCGCGGCGAGTCGTCCAAGGTGGATGCCTGCCTGGAATTGATCCACAGTGCGATCGACGGCGGTCACCGAATGCTGTTGTTTTCTCAGTTTACCTCTATGCTGGAGATTTTACAGGGGAGGCTGGACGCGGACAAGATTCCGTACTATACGATTACGGGAGCTACCTCCAAGCAGAAACGCCTGGAGCTGGTGAAACAGTTCAATGCCGGAGATACGCCGGTTTTCCTGATTTCCCTGAAAGCCGGCGGTGTTGGTCTGAATCTGACCGGAGCGGATGTGGTGATCCATTATGATCCGTGGTGGAATGTTGCCGCGCAGAATCAGGCGACGGATCGCGCGCACCGCATTGGCCAGACGAAAAAAGTGACGGTGTACAAACTGATCGCCAAGAACTCGATTGAGGAAAAAATCCTGAAGCTGCAGGAGGATAAGAAGGAGCTTGCTGACCAGGTGATCAGTGGGGAGACAGGGCAGCTTAGCAGCATGACCAGAGAGGATCTGCTGGAGCTGCTGGATGGAAAGTAAAAGAAGAAATCCATTGACTGCCGGAATCTGATAACGTATAATAGCCAAAAGAATCAACGGCGCCGCTGGCAGCCGGGAAGGAAACACAATGATTAAGAGTATGACGGGGTTTGGCAGATGCGAACATCTCCATAACAACAAAAAGTTTACAGTAGAAATCAAAGCAGTGAATCACCGTTATTTTGACGTGAATATTAAAATGCCGAAAAAGTTCAGCCCTTTTGAATCCGCAATCCGGAATGAACTGAAATCGTATGTGCAGCGCGGTAAGATTGATCTGTACGTGACGTATGAGAACTATGCGGAGCAGTCGGTGGCGCTTCATTACAATGAAGAACTGGCAGCGGAGTATCTGAAATACTTCCGCCAGATGTCGGATCACCTTGCAGTCCGGGAGGATATTTCAGCCTCGGTTCTGGGGCGCTGTCCGGAGGTGTTCTCTATGGAAGAGCAGGAGGTTGATGAGGAAGAGCTCTGGTCGATGCTTCTGCCGGTTCTGCGCGGGGCGTGTGAGCAGCTTTCCTCCTCCAGAGAAAAAGAAGGAGAATCTTTAAAGACAGATATTCTTGACAAATTGGCGAGAATGGACGAAAATGTAAGTCTCATAGAAGCGCGCTATCCGCAGATTGTGGCGGAATACCGTGCGAAACTGGAAGATAAGGTGAAAGAGCTCCTGGCAGACACACAGATGGAAGAGTCACGTATTGCCTCCGAGGTGGTGATTTACGCGGACAAGATCTGCACTGATGAAGAGACGGTTCGTCTGCGCAGCCACATTCACACGATGCAGGGGGAACTGCGCAAGGGAGGCGCAGTTGGGCGAAAGCTGGATTTCATCGCGCAGGAGATGAACCGTGAGGCGAATACGATCCTTTCTAAGGCAAATGACCTGGCGACATCGAATATCGCCATTGATCTGAAGACCGATATTGAAAAGGTGCGCGAACAGATACAGAATATAGAATAGCAGAGGAGCGCTATGGCAGATTTCATTAACATTGGTTTTGGGAATCTTGTAAATACGGAAAAAGTGATTGCTGTGGTGAATCCGGATGCTGCGCCGATCAAGCGTATGGTACAGAACGCGAAGGAGCAGCAGCACATTATTGACGCAACACAGGGCAGACGGACAAAGGCGGTGATCGTCATGGAGACGGAGCAGATTGTGCTGTCAGCAGTACAGCCGGATACGATTGCACGGCGGATGGCGGATGGAGCGGCGATTTCCAGGCACGCACCGAAGGGAGAATGATATGGACAGGAAGGGAATCCTGGTTGTTGTTTCTGGATATTCCGGAGTAGGCAAAGGCACACTGATGAAGGCACTGACGGCCCGGTATGACCAGTATGCGCTGTCGATATCCGCGACGACGAGAGATCCGCGGGCAGGGGAAGCAGATGGCCGGGAGTATTTTTTTAAGACAGAAGAAGCGTTCGAAGAGATGATCGAGCAGGGGCGCCTGATTGAGTATGCACGCTACTGCGATCATTATTATGGAACTCCCAGAGATTACGTGGAAGCACAGCTTTCCCAGGGACGCGATGTGATTCTGGAGATTGAGCAGCAGGGTGCGCTCAAGGTAAAGGCACAGAATCCGGATGTTCTGATGCTTTTTGTGATGCCGCCTGACGCACAGACGCTTGTGGAACGGCTTCGCGGCAGAGAGACAGAGAGTGAGGAAGTGATTCATCAGCGGCTGATGCAGGCGCTCGAGGAGTCAAAGTATGTGGATCGCTATGATTATATGGTAGTAAATGCGGATCTGGATCAGGCGGTGGAAGAAGTACACCAGCTGATTGAGAGCCAGCATAATATGATAAAGCGAAATCTGGATTTTGCAAAGCAGATTCAGACAGAGTTAAAAACATTGGTATAAGAAAGGAGAATGATACTATGCTTCATCCATCGTATTCAGATTTAATGAATGTAGTAAACAGTGATGTAGAGGAGGGCGAGACGCCGGTAGTAAACAGTCGTTATTCGATTGTTATGGCGACGTCCAAGCGCGCGCGCCAGATCATTGCGCGCCAGTCCAGGGCAGGCGAGGACATGAAGGCTTTTTCCGTTTCCAAACCACTCTCAAAGGCAGTGGAAGAGCTTTACACCGGTCAGCTTAAGATTCTTCCGGGAGAAGAGACGGCGGAACTGGAAAGTTAAGACGGAGGGATACACTTGAAGAAGATAAGGGAGTTCAGCAAGAGCTATATTTTCCTTTCGTTTCTCTATGTGGCAGTTGGAATTGTGCTTCTTTTGTGGCCGTCGATGTCTCTTGAGATGATTGGCAAAGGCCTGGGGATTATCCTGATTGTCCTGGGGGCTACTTATGGTGTGATTTATTTTACCCGGGATAAGCGGCAGGAAGGCTTTTTACAGGTAGAACTTGTAATTGCCGTAGTCTGTGTGGCGCTTGGCGTTTTTATCCTGCTGACTCCGGAGTTTCTGAGTATGGTTTTGCCGTTTGCTATGGCGACGGTGCTTTTGCTGGGCGCGATTGTCAAGATCCAGAGTACGGTCAGTATGAAAAAACTGCTGGTCAGACGCTGGTATATCAGTCTGATCGCGGCGCTGGTGATCATTGCTTTGGGCATTGTGCTGCTGGTATATCCGTTCACGAGCGATGCGCAGATGCTCCTGTATATCGGTATTTGTCTGATTCTGGACGGGGTGACGAACCTGCTTGGTCTGCTTTGTATTCAGCTTCGGACGAAAAAGCTGGATAAGATGCAGAAAAACAATCCGGAGGCGGATATCACAGCGCTCGTCAAGAGTGAGTGGGAGAGGTCCGACGCTGCCAGGGCAGAGAAAAAAGCCAGAAAACAGGAAAAGAAAGCACAGAAACAGCAGGAAATTGTAGTGGAATGCGAGGAAGTTACACCGGAAAACACAGTTGTGATGGAAGTGACAGCCAGGGAGGAACAGTCATGAAACTACTTTTTCTTTCGCTGGGCTGTGATAAAAACCTGGTTGATTCGGAAGAAATGCTTGGTCTTCTGACTGCGCATGGATATGAGATTACGGATGATGAGACAGAGGCGGATATTATTATTATAAATACCTGCTGTTTTATCAACGACGCAAAGGATGAGAGCGTCCAGGCGATTCTGGAAATGGCGGAATACCGGAAGTCGGGCAGCTGCAAAGCTCTGCTGGTGACAGGCTGTATGGCACAGCGCTATAAACAGGAAATCCTTGAAGAGCTTCCGGAAGTAGACGCTGTGATTGGCACGACCGCGTACGAGAGTATTGTCTCAGCAATTGAGAAAGCGCTTGGAGGAGAGCGTTCTATGGACATTGAGCCGCTCGATCATCTTCCACAGCCGATGAAAGGCCGCGTGGTGACGACCGGCGGACATTATGCTTATCTGAAAATTGCCGAAGGGTGTGACAAGCACTGCACGTATTGTATTATTCCAAAGCTGCGCGGCCCCTATCGCAGTGTGCCGATGGAGCGTCTGATTGCTCAGGCAGAGACGCTGGCCGGGCAAGGCGTGAAAGAATTGATTCTTGTCGCGCAGGAGACGACTCTGTATGGGACCGACCTCTATGGGCATAAATGTCTGCATCTTTTGCTGGAAGCGCTTTGTAAGATCAGTGGAATTCGTTGGATTCGCATTTTGTATTGCTATCCGGAAGAGATATACGATGAACTGATCGAAGTGATGATCCGTGAACCGAAGATTTGTCATTATCTGGATTTACCGATTCAGCATGCCTCAGATGCGGTACTAAAGCGCATGGGGCGGCGTACGACGCGCGCTGACCTGACGGAGATTATTCATAATCTGCGGGAAAAAATTCCCGATATCGTGCTGCGCACGACTCTGATTGCCGGATTCCCGGGGGAGACCCAGGAACAGCATGAAGAACTGATGGATTTCATTGATGAGATCGAGTTTGACCGGCTTGGTGTATTTCCTTATTCCCAGGAAGAGGACACTCCGGCGGCGTCCATGCCGGATCAGCACGACGAGGAGACCAAGCTTTCCTGGCAGGAGGATTTGATGGAACTCCAGCAGGAGATTGCTTTTGACCGTGCCGAGCAGATGATCGGCCGCACAGTTACCGCGATGGTAGAAGGAGAACTGCCGGATGACCATGTTTATGTGGCGCGTACATACGGAGATGCGCCGAACGTGGATGGCCTTTTGTTTATCAACACAGCGGAGACGCTGATGTCCGGTGATTTTGCGCGGGTGGTTATTACCGGCGCACAGGAATATGATTTGATAGGAGAGATAGCGGATGAATTTACCGAATAAACTGACCATGCTTCGTGTATGTCTGGTACCGGTTTTCGTTGTCCTGATGCTCGTCGACGGTATTCCTTACGGAAATGTCTGGGCGGGGATCCTGTTTGTCCTGGCAAGCGCTACAGATGCGCTTGACGGTCACATTGCCAGAAAAAACAATCTGGTTACTGACTTTGGAAAATTTATGGACCCGATTGCGGACAAGCTGCTGGTCTGCTCGGCCATGATCTGTCTGGTGGCACAGCAGAAGCTGGCTGCGTGGATGGTGATTATCATCATTGGACGGGAATTTATTATCAGTGGTTTCCGATTGGTAGCGTCTGACAAGGGAACTGTGATCGCAGCCAGCTACTGGGGCAAATTCAAGACGGTTTTCCAGATGATCATGATCGTGATGCTGCTTTACGATTTCGGAACCGTGTGGTATACGCTGTCACAGATCGTAGTCTGGATTGCGCTGCTTCTGACGGTGATTTCACTTGTGGATTATCTTCATAAAAACTGGGGTGTTATGGACGGCCAGATGTAAACGAAAATGAGATAAAAAAGCTCCCTCGTGGTGTGAACCGTGAGGAAGCTTTTTTCTATTCCTCTTTTATGTTCGGAACAATGGCATAAATCAGATCTTTCTCGTCGCGTTTTTCAACCAGGCGGCTTCCCCGGCATCAAGATGCGGTGCTATTTTTTCGTATACCTGCGCGTGGTAGCTGTTCAGCAATGCCCGTTCATACGCAGACATCTGCTCCGGCACGATGGCGTCGAGATCAAACGGTACCATGGTGAGATGTTCAAAGCGCATAAATTGGCCAAACTCTGTTTTTTTATCCTTTACGCAGACAATCATATTTTCATGGCGGATGCCGTAGCCATCTTCTACGTAATAACCAGGTTCATCCGAAGTAATCATCCCTTCTTCAAAGACAGTGTCTGCCTTACGCGTGGACGTTGTTTTCCAGTTGAAACTGTTCGGTCCTTCGTGAACATTCAGAAAATAGCCGACCCCATGACCGGTGCCGTGATTGAAATCCTTACCTAGCTCCCAGAGCGGCTTGCGTGCCAGGTAATCCAGGTTCAGGCCGGTGGCGCCGTATCGGAATTTCGCGTCGGCGAGGCTTAGGGTGCCGCGCAGCACCGCTGTGAAGTACAGCTTCTGCTCGTCAGTGACCGGCCCCATGGCGATGGTACGGGTCGTGTCGGTTGTTCCTTCCAGATAATGTCCGCCCGTATCTGCAAGCAGCAGCCCTTTCGCTTCGATCGGAATATCTGTCTCCGGCGTGGCAGAGTAGTGGTTCATCGCTGCATGCGCTCCGTAGGAAATAATAGGGTCAAAGCTATTCCCCATAAAATGCTCCTGTTCCCGGCGCAGTTCGAATAATTTTTCTGCTGCACTCAATTCTGTCATCGGAATCTTGCCGACATTCGTTTTCAGCCAATAGATAAACTTTGTCAGTGCCACCCCGTCTTTGATGTGGGCAATACGTTCATTTTCTACCTCTGTTGGGTTTTTGATTGATTTCGGCAGCAGGGTCGGATTCTTCTGATCCAGTACCGTGACACCCTCCGGAATAGAGGCGGTCAGGCGGCTGTTTACTATCTCACGGCAAAGAAGAACTTTTTTACCGGCCTGAATCTTCGCAGCATAACTGTACACATCATTATAGGGGCAGATGCGTACGCCGTCTTCCTTCAATGAACGCTTCAGTTCGTCCGGAAATGCTTTTTCATTTGCAAACAGAAGAATCTCTTCTGCCGTCATAACCAGATATGAAAGAACAACCGGGCAGCAATGAATGTCGCCGCCGCGGATATTCAAAAGCCAGGCGATGTCGTCCAGTGAAGTCAGTACAAAAAGATCGGCTCCCTGTTCCTGAAACGTTTTGCGGATTCGACCAATCTTAGAGGCACGGGACTCTCCTGTCCACTTTTCGTCCAGTTCCATCACCGGCTCACAGGAGAGTGCCGGACGGTCGTCCCAGATATCACCGATCAGATCCAGATCGCAGCGCATGGAAGCCCCTTTCTTTTCCAGAAGAGAAGAGAGCTGCGCAGCTTCTTTTGAATTGACTGTGCGTCCATCGCAGCCAAGGCGCATACCTTCACCAAGCTTTTGTTCCAGAAATTCATGTACAGTCGGCACCTGCGGTTCCCCGATTTTAAACAGGGTCACGCCGCTTCCTTCCAGCTGTGCGGCAGCCTGAATAAAATAACGGCCATCCGTCCACAGCCCGGCCATATCCTGCATAATCACGGCAGTGCCTGCAGAGCCTGTAAAGCCTGTAATATATTTTCGGCATTTAAAATAATCGCCCACATATTCCGAAGCGTGAAAATCATCGGTCGGCACCAGATAAGCGTCCACCTCTTCTTCTGCCATACGCCCACGAAGCGCAGTAATTCTCTCTTGAATCGTCATTTTCATTTTCTTCCTTTCCAAGTCTATTCCTGATCGCTCAGGTATTTTTTAGCGCGCGCGTACCATTTTCCGGCCGTTCTGGCGCCTTTATCCAGGAGGGTCATCTCGTTTTCCCGGCTGCTCTCATCTGTGACCGCGGCCTTATCATACAGAAGATCCATCATCTGCTCCTTACTCATATGATATCTCAGACCACAGCTGGGGCATTGAAAATAGTATTTGCTTTCCAGGGGAAAAAGAGGCGTCCAGAAAACAGAAAACCATTTCTGTTCCAGAAAAGCCTGATAATGAATATTTCTCTGGCAGCGCGTACAGACCTGAGGCTGCGGGAGAATGCCGAGCTCTTCTTTTTTTTGCTGCGTTCCAATGATAACGAACATATAGGTATTTCCTCTTTTTATATTTTTTGCCAGGAATTGCTTTTTTAAATGCTCTGCTGCCGGGCTTTGCGAAAATTATCCTGATCTCCCGACAGTATAACATATTTGAGGAAAAATGGACAGATAAAAAGGGGAAATGGTTGATTTCCTGTGAAGAATGGGGATATAATGAAAAAAATTAGAAAGGACAGGAGGATTTGCCATGGCTCTTAATATTACGAAAGAATTCAAAGGTGTCGTTTTTGCACCGAGAAAGAATGAAATCAAACCCGGTCCGGGTGTGCTTTATCCGCGTATCCTTGAACTGAAGTATGCGGGAGAAGAAAACGGCACCCTGCTCGCTTCGTTTGAATATTACGCTGAGAAGGAACCGGCGGTGATTCCCATTTATAAAAGCACAGACGGCGGGAAATCGTGGAATCATTTCAGCGACGTGGAGGACACCAAGAATGGATGGGGGATGCGTTTCCAGCCGCACCTGATCGAGCTGCCGCAGTCTTGCGGGGATCTTCCGGCCGGAACGCTTCTGTTTGCCGGTAATTCCATTCCGATGCAGGCTTTTGCTGAGGATAATCCGCCGGATTTCATCGGCACGGAGCTTCAGCTCTATGTCAGCCGTGACCATGGCAAAACATGGGAATATCGTTCTTCCTTCGCATACGGAGGCGTACCAAAGGAGTACAATTGGGACTGCCTGGGCCCGGTCTGGGAGCCGTTCTTATACCTTAATGCGCATGGGGACCTCACGGCTGTCTATTCCGATGAAAAACCGCACACAGACCACATTCTGAACCAGTGCCTTGCGGTGATTTCTTCCCCGGATGGCGGAAAAACGTGGGGCGAGCCCAAGCTGGCAGTCGCGATACCGGACGGCCTGCGCCGTCCCGGAATGGCAATTGTCACAAAGCTGCCAAACGGCAGGTATTTTATGTGTTTTGAGATCGTAAATGATGAGAACTGCGGGATCTTCTATAAGCTTTCCGATGATGGAATGGATTTCGGAGATCCTTCCCTGCGCGGCACACGGGCGCAGACAGCGGATGGGAAATTCGTTGGGAGTATGCCTTACTGCATCTGGACGAAAGCGGGCGGCCCCAATGGGACGATCATTCTCAGCGGCAAGCGCGACGGCGACTGGCTGGGCCTGCGGGATCCGGGCAAATTTCTGGTAAACTACAATCTGGGAGAGGGAGCCTGGGAGCAGGTCGATATGCTGGTATCCTACGATTCCAGAATCCATCCGGCCGGATGGAGCATGGGGATGGCAGCGATCGAAAATGATACGAAACTGATCCAGTTAGCACCCACGCAGATGGATCCGGAAGTGATGCAGATATCTTTCGGGATTGGCAGGATGGAAAATCAGGAAGCAGACATTCAAACGAGAGAAAGGTGAAACGGTGATAAAGATGAAGATTTCTAAGAAGAGTTTTTCATGCAGACGTGACGGGATGACAATTCAGGGACTGGCTTTTATTCCGGAAGGTGAGAATCTCCCGATCGCAATTGTTAGCCATGGTATTATGGCAAACTACAAAACTACGGAAGGTTACGCGGAATTTCTTGCCGGACAGGGCTTTGCTGCTTTTTGCTTTGACTTTAACGGCGGCTGTATTTATGGAAAGAGTGATAATGATACAACGAAAATGACTGTTTTTACAGAAAAAGAAGATCTGAAAGCAGTCATTGCTTATACAAGGAAACTGCCTTTTGTGAATGGAGATGACGTTACCCTGATGGGCTGCAGCCAGGGCGGATTTGTGTCTGCGCTTGTTGGGGCAGAACTTGGGGAAAAGATTACACGCCTGATTTTGTTTTATCCTGCATTTTGTATTCCGGATGATGCCAGAGCAGGGAAGATGATATATGCGGAGTTTGATCCACAAAATATTCCGGAAGTAATTCAATGTGGGAAGATGAAACTCGGAAAAGCGTACGCGCAGTCTGTTTTGGATGTGGATGGAATTGAAGCAGTTCGTTCTTATAATGGTCCGGTGATGATTGTGCATGGTTCAAAAGATGAAACAGTCGATTGCAGCTATGCGAAAAAAGCAGCGGAGGCGTATAAAAATGCGGAGCTTGTGATCATTCCGGATGGAAAACATGGTTTTTCAGAGGAACATGATAAGATCGCGCTGGAGGCGGTAGAGCGATTTCTTTGCTGATATGCCGCACAAAAACGACAGGGAATGCTAAAGCGGCTCAACTTTAATAAAAAATTAAAGTCTGGAAAGGAATTCATTGTAAAATAAGAACGATAGAAAATGGAACGGAATTAGATGCCAAAAGGCCACGGTAGCAGAAGGGAGAAAATGTATGAGAAAGTGTGTGAAAAGGCTTGTGGCAGGTCTGGTGACAGGTGCCTGAGCGGTATGTGTGATGAACTCTGTTGTGCAGGCGGATAAACTGGAGAGGTCAAATGACATTCGGTTGGAAGAGGAGGAATAAAAAAACTGCTTTTACATGACACATTTTAGACAGGAGAATAGTCGAACAGAAAATGAAATTTCCTAATCCAAGGAAAAAGATGGCTGTTGGATATGTCTATCAAGAAGGGGGCCCACAGGAGACAAAGCCAGATACAATGCATGTTTGCTGGTGGCTTTATAATGATTCCAAGATTCATGGGTTTAGACTAGAGGGTGAATGATATAATGGAGAATAATGTTTTTTTCATCATTGATGATAAAAAATTGTATTTAGAGCAAGTGCTTGTTGATTATATGGATATTCCTATTTTTTTCTTATGCAAAAGTGAAAGTGTTTATTATATTGCTTTATGTACGGATATAGAGGAATCTGCGTATGTTGTTGTAAACGCAAACTCACTTGATATATACAATATGATACACGGAAAAGAAAGCATGAGACACTCTATATTAAAACAAAAAGAATATTGGGAAATTATCTCTGATGATGATGTGAGTAAGGATATTGTCAGGAGACATCCGATGACTGAACTAGATAGTTCCTGCCTTCCGGAGGAAAATGCATGTTTTCAGATACTAACAGATGAAATGTCATCTTTTGTGAGAAAATTTGATAATTATTTTTTAAAGTCCGAAAATTTTGTGCCAAAGAAAGAAAAATTGGATTTAAGAGAAGAAATGGGAGACAGTATTTATGAAATAGAGCATTGTTCTTTGGAAAACTTTATCAGCAGAATTGTTTTATATACAAAAGGTGTTGCTGAAAAACGAAGCAAAAGTAAGTATATACTGTATGATTTGGATACGAAGATAAAAAAGGAATCAAACAAAGGCTTTGTATATCGTATATCCTTAGAAGAAAGCACACTTCGTGAGGAAGATAATATTGCGGCATAGTGATAGGGAGTAGTAAAATGGCTGACGGAGCAAAAAGTGTTTTAAATCTGGATCAAATTGTGTTTGACAGAATAGAGTTTCAGAGATTAGGGTTTTCATCTGATGATAAGTTTAGCTATGAGATTCAGGCTGATATATCTCAAAAACAGGGAGAAGATGTTTATAGAATTGCGTTAACAATGAATGGAATAAAAGCAAATGAGTATTCTCT
>JAJPXU010000126.1 GCA_021205305.1 Lachnospiraceae bacterium | reverse complement strand
ACTGAATTCCACTTGTACCCCCGAGTTGTGGAATTTAAATTTTCATTTCACTGTAACAAGCGAAAAATGACCGTATCCACTTTTTTATTGACTTACCCTGATAATATCATATATAATGTCCAAGGGCATTTTCGGATGGCAGGGGGTGGAAAACCCCGCCATGCAGAATTGCCTGACGGCAATGGCGGGGTCTGCGTACTCACTTCTCTGCGTGAAGTGAGTACATGAATCTGCCGAAATATTTGCCTGATATATAACGGGAATTCAGAGAGAGAGCCATACACACATCAGAGGTGAGACGGATGAATCTTGGACAGACAGAACCGATTTACGAGCAACAGGAACCGATGGATGAGTTGCGCGAGGAGTGCGGTGTATTTGGCATATATGATTTTTCGGGGGAGGATGTCGCTTCCACGATTTATTATGGATTGTTTGCTCTGCAGCACCGCGGCCAGGAAAGCTGCGGCATTGCGGTCAGTGATACGAATGGCCCCAAGGGTAAGGTGCTTTCCCATAAAGGCATGGGTCTGGTGAATGAAGTATTTACCGGAGAGCATCTCGCGCAGATGAAAGGCGATATCGGCGTAGGTCACGTCCGCTATTCGACAGCGGGCGGCAGTACCCGGGAGAATGCGCAGCCGCTGGTTCTGAATTATGTAAAAGGAACTCTGGCGCTGGCGCACAATGGCAATCTGGTCAACACGCCGGAGCTGCGCAGGGAGCTGGAGCTTGGCGGAGCGATTTTTCAGACGACGATTGATACGGAAGTGATTGCCTACCATATCGCGCGGGAGCGCGTGCGGACAAGAAATGTAGAAGAAGCGGTAGCGAATGCGATGAAGAAGCTGAAAGGCGCGTATTCGCTTATTATCATGTCTCCGCGCAAGCTGATCGGCGCGCGGGATCCCTATGGATTCCGGCCGCTCTGCATTGGGAAACGGGATCACGCCTATATTCTGGCGTCGGAGACCTGCGCCCTGGATACGATCGGTGCGGCGTATGTCCGCGATGTAGAACCAGGCGAGATTGTGACGATCACACCTAAAAATACGGTTGTGTCATCGACGGAAAAGCATTATGTACAAGGCGGAATTCCTGCCGCGAAAGAGGATCTGGATGAAGAAGCGGCTATTGCGTCGGACCGTACGATGTGCTTCCCGCCGGAGCGGCAGTGTGAGACGGCGCGGTGTGTGTTTGAATATATTTACTTTGGCAGGGCGGATAGCTATCTGGACGGCGTCAGCGTTTACGATTCCCGCATTCGTGCGGGGCGCTATCTGGCAATGGATTCCCCGGTGGAGGCGGATCTGGTGGTTGGCGTACCGGAGTCCGGTAATGTCGCAGCTCTTGGTTATTCGCTGGAATCCGGCATCCCCTACGGGATGGCGTTTATGAAAAACAGTTATGTGGGACGTACCTTTATCAAGCCCGGACAGAGCAGCCGCGAGTCGAGCGTGCGTGTGAAGCTGAATGTGCTGCGGGAAGCGGTCGAAGGCAAGCGCGTCATCATGATCGATGACTCGATTGTCCGCGGTACGACCAGCGACCGGATCGTGCGGATGCTGCGCGACGCCGGGGCGAAGGAAGTTCATATGCGGGTCAGCTCACCGCCGTTTCTTTACCCGTGCTATTTTGGCACGGACGTACCGGCGCGGGAGCAGCTGATCGCTTATAACCGTGAGATCGAAGACATCCGCCGCATCATCGGCGCGGACAGCCTGGCTTATCTTAGCCTGGAACGGCTGCCGGAGCTGACCGGCGGGCTGCCGATCTGCAACGGGTGCTTTACCGGAAAATACCCGATGGATCCGCCGAGTGAAGATATCAGGGGAGACTACATACATTAACAGTCCAGAGCAGCAGCAAAATGAAAAAACAGGCCGTGCGGATTTATCCGCAAAGGACTGGATTTTCATTTTGGGATGGGCGGGCGCTGATCGTCCAGTGGACGATCGTTTAGCGCCGACCGAAGTGAAACGGAGACGCCCATTAGCCACAGGCAGGAGCTGCGTAAGCAGCGTATAATTTGCGAAGCAAATGGCGCTGGATGTCCAGTGGACATCCGTTTAGCGCCGACCGGAGCGAAGCGAAGACCTGTGGCCTGCTGCACTGGACGGAGCGAAAATCTATAATAACAGTCCAGAGCAAATGGGCCTGTGGCCTGCCGCACTGGACATGGTGAAAACCTACATGAACAAGGAGATTTTACAATGAGTACAGATATTTATCAGAGTCCGCTCTCGGAGCGGTACGCAAGCCGGGAAATGCAGTATATTTTCTCACCGGACAAGAAGTTCCGCACCTGGAGGCGGCTGTGGATCGCCCTGGCGGAAACGGAGCAGGCCCTTGGTCTTGCCATTACGGATGAGCAAATCGCCCAGATGAAGGCGCATCAGGACGATATCAATTATGAGGTGGCAAAGGAGCGGGAGAAGGTTGTCCGCCATGACGTCATGTCTCATGTATACGCTTATGGGGTGCAGTGCCCGAAGGCGAAGCCGATCATTCATCTCGGCGCGACATCCTGCTATGTGGGAGACAATACGGACATTATTGTTATGACAGAGGCCTTACAGCTTGTGAAGAAAAAGCTGGTCAATGTTATTGCACAGCTGAAGGATTTTGCGTTAAAATATAAGGATCTTCCGACGCTTGCGTTCACACATTTCCAGCCGGCGCAGCCGACGACTGTAGGCAAGCGGGCGACGCTCTGGACGCAGGAATTTCTGATGGATCTGGAGGATCTGGACTATGTCCTTTCTACGATGAAACTGCTGGGCTCTAAGGGAACGACCGGTACCCAGGCAAGCTTCCTGGAGCTGTTCGACGGCGACCAGGAGAAGATCGACCAGATCGATCCGATGATTGCTGAAAAAATGGGCTTTTCTGCGTGTGTGGCTGTCTCCGGGCAGACCTATTCACGCAAGACGGATACAAGGGTGCTGAATGTGCTTGCCGGAATCGCGGCGAGCGCACACAAGATGTCAAACGACATCCGTCTGCTGCAGCATCTGAAAGAGGTCGAGGAGCCGTTTGAAAAGACACAGATCGGTTCTTCCGCAATGGCGTATAAGCGCAACCCGATGCGCAGTGAGCGTATTGCTTCGCTGTCGCGCTATGTTCTCTGCGACGCGCTGAATCCGGCGGTGACCTCGTCCTGCCAGTGGTTTGAGCGCACGCTGGATGATTCTGCGAACAAGCGGCTGTCGATCCCGGAGGGATTCCTGGCGATTGACGGAATTCTGGACCTCTGCCTGAATGTCACTGATGGTCTGAAGGTTTATCCGAAGGTGATCGAAAAGCATCTGATGGCGGAGCTTCCGTTCATGGCGACAGAAAACATCATGATGGATGCCGTCAAGGCAGGCGGCGACCGGCAGGAGCTTCATGAGCGGATCCGGGAGCTGTCAATGGAAGCGGGCAGAACGGTCAAAGAAGAGGGCAAAGACAATAACCTTCTGGAGCTGATCGCGGCTGACCCGGCGTTTAATCTTTCACTGGAGGATTTGCAGAAGTCCATGGAACCGTCCCGTTATATCGGGCGCTCGAAAGAGCAGGTAGAGCGGTTCGCCAGGGATGTGGTGCAGCCGGTTCTGGACGAGAATAAGGAGCTGCTTGGTGTGAAAGCAGAGATTAACGTGTAATAACCTGCTTATTCTACGCAGAGATGGAAGAGAAATGCCGTTCAAACCGAACCCTGATACTTGCAGAATGGTTTGGGAGAACGTTGATTCGCAATTATTTTAAATAGTTGTGTGAATCCTACATAAAAAACACAGATGAAATCATTGATAAAAACTGTGAAACATATGGTTTTGAACATGGTTTCACGGAAAGGCGGTAAATTTATATGGTACAGGCAATCGTAGGAGCAAACTGGGGAGACGAAGGAAAAGGGAAGATTACGGATATGCTGGCGGAAAAGGCCGATATTGTCGTGCGTTTTCAAGGCGGTGCAAACGCCGGACACACGATCATCAACAATTACGGCAAATTTGCGCTGCATACGCTGCCGTCCGGCGTGTTTTATGACCACACGACGAGCGTCATCGGCAACGGAGTTGCGCTGAATATCCCGCTTCTGATCAAAGAAATTCAGAATCTGGTGGACCGCGGCGTTCCGATGCCGCATATTCTGGTATCAGACCGCGCGCAGATTGTGATGTCCTATCATATCCTGCTTGACGCGTATGAGGAGGAACGTCTCGCGGGCAAATCGTTTGGTTCGACGAAATCCGGCATCGCGCCGTTCTATTCGGATAAGTTTGCCAAGGTTGGCTTCCAGGTAAGTGAGCTTTTCGATGAGGATACGCTCAAAGAAAAGGCACAGCGCATCTGCGAATTGAAAAATCCATTGCTGGAGCATCTGTACCACAAGCCGCTTTTGACGGTGGAAGGGATTCTTGCGGAGCTGCACGGCTATCGCGACCAGATTTCCCCGTTTGTCGGCGATACGGGCGCGTTCCTGGAAAAAGCCCTCAAGGAAGGCAAAACCGTTTTGCTGGAGGGACAGCTCGGTACTCTAAAGGATCCGGATCACGGCATCTACCCGATGGTGACGTCTTCCTCTACGCTGGCCGGGTACGGTGCGGTAGGCGCAGGCGTGCCGCCGTATGAGATCAAGCGGATTGTGGCAGTCAGCAAGGCTTACTCCAGCGCAGTCGGCGCGGGCGCGTTTGTCAGCGAAATCTTTGGCGAAGAGGCCGACCGGATGCGCAACCACGGCGGCGATGGCGGAGAATATGGCGCGACAACCGGACGTCCGAGGAGGATGGGCTGGTTTGACTGTGTTGCATCTAAATATGGCTGCCAGATGCAGGGCGCGACCGAAGTAGCGTTTACGGTTCTCGACGCACTGGGCTATCTGGATGAGATTCCGGTCTGTGTTGGCTATGAGATCGACGGCGAAGTGATGACAGACTTCCCGACGACGGTGAAGCTTGAAAAGGCGAAACCGGTGCTGGAGACGCTTCCGGGTTGGAAGTGCGATATCCGCGGCATCCGCAAATTCGAGGATCTGCCGGAGAATTGCCGCAAATACGTGGAATTTATTGAGAAGCAGATCGGTTTCCCGATCACAATGGTTTCCAATGGGCCGGCGAGAGAGGATATTATCTACCGATAAAAATATAAGGGCGACGAACTCTTTCTGGCAGAGGGAGTCTGGTAATAGAAGATGGAAGGTGGAAAATCGAACATGAATATTCTGGTTCTTGCGGGCGGCTATAGTCCTGAACGCAATGTTTCGCTGAGTTCAGGCGCGATGATTGCGGGTGCTCTGCGAAAGAAAGGGCATCAGGTAGCGATTATCGATTCCTATATCGGAGTCGCGGACGCGGAGGCTGACATTGACCAGTTGTACCGGGAAGAAATCTGTGAGGATTGGAAACGGATCTCGACGGAAGTGCCGGATCTGAAAGCCCTGAAAGCCGCGCATCCGGAGTGCAAAAATCGTCTGCTTGGGCCGAATGTTCTGCGGCTCTGCCGCGAGGTGGACGTGGTTTTTCTGGCTCTGCACGGCGGCAGCGGCGAGGATGGGCGAATCCCGGCTGCGCTTGACCTGATGGGCGTACACTATACCGGTTCGGATTATCTGGGCAGCGGTATCGCTATGGATAAGCATCTGACCAAGGTGCTGGCCAAAGCGGCGGGTGTGGCGGTCCCGGACTGGGAGGTTCGTGAGATTACGGATGACGAAGCCATTGAGGCGGCTATGTGTGAGGTTCCGCTTCCGATTGTCGTAAAAGTGCCAAACGGCGGCTCCTCGATCGGCGTCTATATTGTAAAACACCCCGCCGAGCTGCGGGCGGTTCTTGAGAGCAACCGCGGCGCACGGCTGATCTTTGAGCAGTATATTGAAGGGCGCGAGATTCAGATGGGGTTTCTGAATGACCGGGCGCTGCCTTCGATTGAAATCATTGTAGAAAAAGAATTCTACAATTATGAAAATAAATACCAGAAAGGCCTTGCGTACGAGCGCACGCCCGCGGATATCCTGCCATCAGAGGAAAAAGAGATGGGAGAAATGCTGCTGAAGGTGGCGCATGCCCTGAACCTTCGCGTTTATTCGCGTGCGGATTTTATTATTGATAAAAGTGGGAAAATCTGGTTTATCGAGATCAATACACTTCCGGGAATGACACAGACCAGCCTTTTGCCGCAGGAAGCAGAAGCGGTGGGGATTTCATTTGAAGATCTGTGTGAACGGATTGCAAACGAGGCATTAAAGACAAGGGTCGGGACGGAAGATTAAGCTCGTTACTGGGTAAGGCTGAAACAGAGTGGAATAAATTCGTATGGCTGTGCGGAAAGAAATTGCAGCAGAGCTGTGGTGTGGTACTTCGCGCATTCTGAAAAGAGAAAGAGAATATATCCCGGGATTTCGGGATGGGAGGAGAGTTAGAAAAAATGGTTTACACATTGCTGTCGATTTCGGTTGCGATTCTGGCAGGGCTTTTGATGACCCGTGTGCTGAAGCCGCTGAAGCTGCCGTCGGTGACGGCGTATCTGGTGGCGGGCGTATTGATTGGACCGTATTGCCTTGGGCGCGTTAATATTACGGGTCTTGGCTTTACGACGATGGAGAGCGTAGAGGATCTGAGTCTGGTATCAGATGTGGCGCTCGGCTTTATCGCTTTCGCGATCGGCAATGAGTTCCGGCTGTCCCAGCTGAAAAAGACGGGAAAGCAGGCAACGGTGATCGGCATTGTGCAGGCGCTGACGGCAACGTTGTTTGTGGATGCGGCTCTGCTGGCGGTCAGTGCGGCGACGAATGGCAAGCTGACTCCGGCACAGGCGATTACACTCGGCGCCATCGCTACGGCAACCGCTCCTGCGGCTACTCTGATGGTCGTGCGGCAGTATAAGGCGAAAGGTCCTCTGGTAGATCTTTTGCTGCCGATTGTAGCATTGGATGACGCGGTTGGCCTTGTGGTATTTGCCGTGAGCTTTGGCATCGCGCGGGCGATGGTGAGCGGCACGTTTGATTTTGTCTCTATTTTTGTCAATCCGATTCTGGAGATTATTTGCTCTCTGGCGCTCGGAGCGGTGATGGGCTGGCTGCTGACGCAGCTGGAGAAGCTGTTTAATTCAAACACGAACCGTCTGAATATGTCCATCGCCTTTGTATTTCTGACCACGGCGCTTTCCATGCTGGAATTTGAAGCCGGACCGGTCACGATCGGTTTTTCTTCGCTGCTGGTGTGCATGATGCTGGGAACGGTGTTCTGCAATCTCTGTCCGCTTTCCGATGAAATTATGTCAAAGACGGACAGCTGGACAAACCCGCTGTTTGCCGCGTTTTTTGTGATTTCGGGCGCGGAACTGGAGCTTTCGGTCTTTGGGGATGGCCTGATTGTGCTGATTGGTGTGATTTATATTATTACACGTTCCGCCGGAAAATATCTTGGCGCGTATCTTTCCGCAAAGGGGACACATTGCAGCGATACCATCTGTAAATATCTTGGTATTACTCTGCTGCCGCAGGCCGGTGTGGCGCTTGGCATGTGCGTGACGGCACAGCAGCTTGGCGAACAGGGAACCCTGATCCGTAATATTACATTGTTTGCTATCCTGATTTATGAGCTGGTCGGCCCGCTGCTGACGAAGATGTCGCTGAAGGCGGCAGGCGAGATTCAGCCGATGAGCGAGGAAGTGAAGAACCGCCGTCAGACGAACCTGGAAATTGCGAAAAATACGAAGAATGCGCCGCGGGAGCGGCATGAGAAGTAAGAAGAGCAGCATAACGGTGCAGGACAGACAGCGAAAAACTGCGCAGCGACGAAAAACGAATGAAATGAAAAAACGCATAGTGACGGAAACGGCTTACGTCGTTTATTATAAATGAGGAGGAACTGCTATGGATATCATTTGCATGGGAGAAATGCTGATTGATTTTACACCGGGCAAAGAGGAGCGCAGCTACGTCTGCAATCCAGGCGGCGCGCCGGCGAATGCCTGCATCGCGATTGCGCGGAATGGACTGGAGACCGGTTTCCTTGGACGCCTGGGCAATGATGATTTCGGAAAGCTTTTGAAGGCGACTCTGGAAGAAAACCAGGTAGAAGTCCTTCTGCCGGATCTGACGGACGAGGCGGTGACGACGCTGGCATTCGTGACGCTCTATGAGGGCGGCGAGCGGTCGTTTACCTTTGTGCGCAAGCCGGGTGCGGATATTTTGCTGGAAGCGTCAGATATTGATGAAGAAAAGATCAAAGCTGCAAAGATTCTGCACTGCGGTTCCTTTGGAATGTCGGCGAACCCCAGTCGGGACGCGCATTTTCACGCCATGGATCTGGCAAAGAAAAATGGGAAGCTGGTCAGCTATGACACCAATTACCGGCCGATGATCTGGAGCTTTGAGGATGCGAAAGTGGTAGTGGATCAGGTGCTTCCGTATGTGGATCTGCTGAAGGTCTCCGATGAGGAACTGGATTTTGTCGGCGGCGAGGAGAATATTCCGAACCTGATGAAAGAACAGGGGATTTCTGTGGTGATTGAGACGCTCGGTTCCAAAGGAGCGAGATACTTCTTTGACGGAAAGACCGGTACGGTCAGCGGACATAAAGTGAAAGCCATCGACGCGACGGGCGCAGGAGATGCCTCCTGGGGCGGTTTTCTTTCCAGATTGCTGCTCGGCGGCGTTACGACAGTCTCTGATCTGACAGAAGAGCTGGTTCATGAGGCGCTTGTTTATGCAAATGCCTCGGGCGGTCTGTGTGTGCAGAAGATGGGCGGTATACCGGCACTTCCGACGAGAGACGAAGTCGAGGCGTTTGTAGCGCAGACGGCTGTGAATGGGACCGGGATGTGAGCGTTGATTGTTACAGGTCATACCTGTAGTGATTGAAAAAGGTAAATCAGGACATTGGGTGTGGCCTGTAACCGATGATTCGAGATGGTTATGCCCGAACCGATTGATATAACAGGAGCGACAAACAGATGCATTCATATAAAGAAAAAATAGATACCTACATTGACAGCAAAAAAGAAGAGATGTTGGAAGACTTGAAGACGTTGGTGCGGATTGACAGCCAGAAAGGGCAGGCGGAAGAGGGCAAGCCTTTTGGAGCCGGACCGGCAGCGGCGATTGCGGCAGCGCAGGAACTGATGCAGCGCTACGGGCTGGATGTGAAAAATTATGAGAATTATGTGGTGACCGGAGATCTGGCTGCGACAGCTGCGGATGCGGCATTCGATAATAAGATGTCAGAAAGTACAGACAGCTCTTGCCAGGGAGAAAAAGGCCTGGATATTCTGGCACATCTGGACGTCGTGCCAGTGACAGAGGATTGGACGGTGACACAGCCGTTTGAGCCTAAGATTGTCGATGGCAGAATTTATGGGCGCGGCACGTCGGATGATAAGGGACCGGCAGTTGCGGCGTTGTACGCGCTTCGCGCCATTCATGAGCTCGGTATCCCGATGAAAAAGGGAATCCGTCTGGTACTGGGATCCGATGAGGAATGCGGTTCAAGCGATCTTAAGTATTATTATGGGATCGAGAAAGAGGCGCCGTATACCTTCACGCCGGATGCGGAGTTTCCGGTGATTAATATTGAAAAAGGGCGCCTGGCGGCGAGCTTTCACGCGGATTTTTGTGAAGGATGCCTAAAAAACGAGGCGGAAACGAGAGTGGGAGAGTTCCCGTGTGTACTTCGTCTGAAGAGCGGAGACAAGGCGAATGTTGTTCCGGGACGGGCAGTGCTGGAACTGGAAGGTCTGGACGCCCAGGCGGTTCGTTTTGCTGCCGATGAGACGGAAAGAGAGACGGGGGTAGCTTTTGAGATCAGCTGCCTGACGGAAACGGGAAATACCGACGGATCTCAGATGAAAAAAGACAATACTGGAAAAACGGAAAAGATGCCTGGAAACGTTCTCAGAATTGACGTTCGCGGGGTTTCAGCACATGCTTCGACCCCGCAGGAGGGGAAAAATGCACTGACTGCGTCGCTTCGCCTGGTATCAAAGCTGTTTGGCGGGGCATCCTGTGAAGCGGGCGGAAACGCTGGCATAAAGGCGCTTCTGGCGCTGGAAAAGCTTTTCCCGTATGAGGATACCTGTGGTAAGGCAGCCGGTGTCTATCGTGAGGATGCGAATTCCGGCGCGGTGACACTGTGTTTCAGTGTTCTGGATTACACGCCGGAACACATAAACGGGACATTCGACGCTCGTCTGCCGATTGGCTGTACGGAGGAAAATACCAGACGTCCGCTTATGGAAACGCTCCGGGCGGCCGGACTGGAAATGGAAGACGCATCGATGTCAAAGCCGCACTGCGTGCCGGGTGATTCGGAATTTGTAAAGATTCTGCTGGAAAGCTATGCGTGTTATTCCGGTATCAAGGGAGAGCCGCTTTCAACCGGCGGCGGTACCTATGTGCATGGACTGGAACGCGGCGTAGCTTTTGGCTGCGGAACGCCGGACGTTGATAATCATATGCACGGAGATGATGAGTTTATGGTGATTGATACTCTGGTAATGAGTGCGAAAATTTTCGCGGATGCGGCTATACGGATTTGTAATGAACTGTAGGGTTACTGGTCATACTTGCAGAGGTAAAAATGAGGGTAAATTTGGTCAGGTGTGACCTGTAATGCTGTAAAAGCCTGGAATTTCGGCGGACAGATAAATGAGGCAGAAAGAAAACGACGGGAGTGTATGCTCTCGTCGTTTCGCTTCATTCCCGCGAAGCAACGAGCCAAGTAGCCGTGCTTGCACGGATATTTGACTTGGTGTTATTGTACAAAAGAAATATTACGAAAATTTTACGTTTCTGATAACATTGCCGGATTTGAGAGTGTGTGGCTTGCAGAAGTTGGAAGGTCGTGGTATGATAGAACACGGTATGGTTTCGCTTCTTTTTTTGTGTAAAACTACAGTGCCATCCATAATACGTCGGGTGCGCAGAAGAAGAGGATATTCCATTTCCGATTGGAGGAATAAAATGTTAGACAGAAGAAAGAGAACCGTTCTGATTTCCATGGTACTTACCTTGGCGATCACTGTATTTACATCCGGCTGTCAGCTTCTGGGAAAAGATAATGAGACGGAGACTGAGACAGAATCCGAGACTGAGACCGAGACCGAATCGGAGTCAGAATCGGAGACCGAAACCGAGTTTGAGACGGATGTTGTCTATATATCTGAAGACGTGTCGATTCGGATTATTTTGCCGGACAGTACCTGGAAAGTTACGCAGGATATTGATGAGATGCGTGTGTTTGCTTCCGGGTCGGACGCGATGATTAATATTGTACATGCTTCCGATGAAGACGCAATGAAGAATATTTCTGTCTCGGATTCCGAGGAAGCGCTTGAGGAAACCCTGTCCGGACAGTATCCGGAAGAAGATGCATTTGAGATTCTCTTATTTGAGGAGCGCAGTTCTTCTACCGTAGTCACTTATGAGTATGTTGTGCAGTACAATTATTCTGCGAGTATGTGGTCCTATTCAGTTACTTACGCGCTGCTGTCCACGGAAGGAGATTCTGCGTATGTGATCAGTGGTACGGTGACAGAAGATGACCTGTCGCTGCTTTCTGATGTGCAGGATGCGGTGGAGAGCTTCACTGTACTGGATCGCACCAGTATTTTCAGCGTGCTGCCGGGAACGGTGGAGAATAATACCACGACAGAATCTGAGACAGAAACAGATGATGAAGACGAGGAAGATGGAAGCTGGAGTGAGGAATTGTCTACCCTGACCGAATATTCATCGAGTGCGACGCTCTACGCTTCGACGAATGTAAACATCCGCCAATATCCGAGTACGGAGGCAGAGCGGATTGGTTCTCTGACTTCAGGCAGTTCCGTGACGGTGACCGGAGAGACATCCCAGTGGTTCCGTGTCAGTGTGAGCGGCTCTGTGGGGTATGTCAGCAAGGCTTATCTGGTAAGCACCGCGCCTGAGACGACAGCGGATGATGATGAGACGGAGAGTACGGAGTCCGCAGTGACTTCGGCTGAACTGGGAAGTGAGATCACCTATGGGTCATCCTATACATTTTACACGACGACAGCTGTGAATCTGCGTTCGCAGCCAAGCACGAGCAGCAGTGTGACCGGTACGGTATCTTCCGGAGCGGCCGTGACTGTGACTGGTGAGACAGATAACTGGTATATCGTGACAGTAGATGGGGTGACTGGCTATATTTCGAAGGCATATGTCTCTTCCACACAGACGACGTCGACGGAGAGTACGGAAGCCAGTTCTTCTTCCTCCGGTACGACCACATCTACGACGGGCGTTGTGAGCGGGACGATTACGGCCGTGACCTCGGATACGCTTCTGATTGCCGGGGACGATGGCGTGACTTATTCGGTCAATTATGCGAATGCTTCCCTGAATTCAAGCGGACTCACGGAGGGGCTGTACGTCACGGCTACGATTGACTATTCGCAGTCTACGGCGAGCGGCTCCCTTTACGCGACAGCAGTGACGGGGCATTGACAGTGATACAGGTATTGCAAAATTGCCGAAGAAAGTTTCAAATTTTGACGCTGAAGTGAAAAAGTAAATTCCACTCCGAAAACCCCAAAAAATCGCATGGAAA
>JAJPXU010000066.1 GCA_021205305.1 Lachnospiraceae bacterium | reverse complement strand
ATTGTATGCACCTGCCGCAGATTCCGGCAGGAGGTGCCGAGTTCCTTCCATATATATGGTACCGCGTCAATGCGGAAAATATCAATACCCTGGTTCGCCAGATACAGGAAGTTGTACATCATCTCGTTAAAGACGCGCGGATTCCTGTAATTCAGATCCCACTGATAGGGATAAAAGGTCGTCATCACATAATGGCCGATCTGTGGTAACGCCCCCTCGTTTTCCTCGGCGGCAGGTCGCGCCGTCCATCCCGAAGCGCTTTGCGCGGGACGGCGCTGTGGAAGCCAGGTGAAATTGCCGGGCGCCGTCGTCGGAAAGACCTGCGGCACAGTCTGCTCAAACTGCCGGGGAATCGTTTCATTCTCATAGAAAAAATACCGGCTCATATACTCCCCCTCGCCCGCCCGGGCGCGGCGCGCCCACTCATGGCACTCCGAGGTATGGTTCATGACAAAATCCATGCAGACATTGATCCCATTTTCATGACAGGTGTTCGCCAGATGAGCAAGATCCTCCATCGTCCCCAGTTCGTCATTCACTCTTCGAAAATCGGATACAGCATAGCCGCCATCGGACTTCCCTTTTTCCGTTTTCAGAAACGGCATCAGATGAAGCACGTTGACATTGCACTTTTGTATGTAGTCCAACCGCTCTTCCACACCCTTAAGCGTACCGGCAAAATTGTCCACGTAAAGCATCATGCCCAGCAGATCATTCCCTTTATACCAGGCGGAACCGGCCTCCGCTTCTGCTTCCCGGACATGATCTCTGTCACGAAGCTTCGCATCCCGCTCCAGATAAAACTGCTCCATTCTGTCGCACAGCTCCGCGAACATAGAGCCATTGTCGTAAAGCTCCATATACAGCCAGCGCAGTTCGTCCCTGTGCTTTTCCAGACGTCTGTCAAAAAGAGTTCTGTCTTCCCCCATATATTCTCCCATCCTGTTCACTCACTATACATCCAGTCTTTTCATATCCGCCAGGATTTCCTTCTCCGTCTTTTGCAGCGGCGCGGCTCCCTGCACATCGGACGGAACATCCCCCTCTGTTTCCGCCGTATCCGGATCCAGATACGGGGCAAACATCCTCAACAGCCTCGAAGCATGAAACATCGCAATCGCAGAAAAGCCACAGAGAACCCAGAGAAACGCGTAGGTCGGCAGGTTTCTCTGGTCGTAAAAAGTCCAGACCAGAGGTACAATGTTCAGTACCAGCATCAGCAGTGTCTGCGCCGGCTTTTTGACAGCAAAATATACACTGTCTGCAATCAGCTGCCGAATGCTGACGCGAAACACGGACATCACCGGGAATACATAGCACGCAAGAATCAGCAGGATAATGAGAATCGCCATCAAAGGATATCGGAAAAAGCGCAGGATTCCCCCAGACTGACTGCACCAGTAAATTTCCAGGCAGGCAAGAAGTCCCAGCAGAGCCATCCCGGCATAACAAAGTGTTCCCTGTTTGAAGTTATCCTTTAATCCCTGCCAGAAGGTTGAAAACGGATTGATTGTTTTTTGCCTGAGACAGCGAAACATCGTTAAGTAGAGCGCGGCATAAGCTGCCCCTGCCGTTACGACCGGCAGAGAACAAAGAATAAAAAGCAGGTTTGCCGCAATCAGTATGCCGCACCGGGTCATGATCTGCCCGAAAACGCTGTCGTTGTCCATAAAACTGTTTAAAAATCGCATTCTTCACCCACCTCTGCTACCAAATCCATTCCCTGTTCAAAACAACAGGCCACTGTCTGCGCTTCAATTCCGTCTGAACCATTTTCAAAGCCGTCTGAAATAAATCTGTACGCTCGGATAATCCCCATACAGTCTCGGCAGCACCAGCCCGCCGTACATCAGCGCATCCCCGCCAGAAATTCCAGAAGGCTCCGGTGTCTCCGCCTCTTTGCTCTCCGGGTTACCAATCGCGCCGAATACATCAAACACAGCCAGCCGGTATTCCGCCTGCGGATCCAGCCCACGCAGGCGCAGGCGCACCAGCGGAGCGTTTCCTCTTGAATGGGTAATTACCACATTCACCAGACTCTCCGTCTGATCTTCTGAAACAAACTGCCACGCCAGGTACGGCAGACGATCGTCCGGATTTTCCAGCCGGAAATAATCGCCTTCCCGGATCAGATCCGCATAGCGGTGAAATCGCGTGATCTGTCCACGTACTGCCTCTTTTTCCGCTTCCGTGAGAAGATTCAGGTCCAGCTCGTAGCCAAAGGTACCGCTCATAGCCACCACAGCGCGCGTATCAATTGGCACGGTTCGCCCGGTCTGGTGATTTGGGCAGGCAGAAACATGTGCCCCGACCGCGCTCACAGGATAGGCAAATGATGTGCCATGCTGGATGGTCAGGCGCTCGATCGCGTCTGTATCATCGCTGCACCAGATCTGCGGAAAATAAGAGAGCATCGCGGCGTCAAATCTCCCGCCGCCCCCCGCGCAGCCTTCAAACAGCACCTCCGGGAACTGACCAGTCAGCCGCTCCAGCAGATCGTATACGCCAAGAATGTATCGATGAAAGACCTGACCCTGGTTTTGCGCCGGCAGCGCACGGGAATAAACGTCTGTCATATTCCGGTTCATATCCCATTTGATATAATCAATTCGATGATTCCTCAGCAAAGCGCCAATTCGTTCATAAAGATACTCTACCACCTCCGGACGGCTCATATCCAGCACCAGCTGGTCACGCCCCATTGTCGGCGCCTTGCCCGGAAGCGTCAGCGCCCAATCCGGGTGCGCCCGGTAAAAGTCAGAATCCTCATTTACCATCTCCGGCTCGATCCAGAGGCCGAACCGCATTCCGAGACGATTCACCTCTTCGATCAGGCGGTTCAGCCCGCCCGGCAGCTTTTCTTCATTCACAATCCAGTCGCCCAGACCCTGATGCTCGCTGTTGCGTCCGCCAAACCAGCCGTCGTCCAGCACCAGAAGGTCCACCCCCAGCGCACTGGCCTCTCTTGCGATAGAAATAATCTTGTCCGTATCAAAATCAAAATAAGTGGCTTCCCAGTTATTAATAAGGACCGGCCGCTTTTTCTCCGTCCATCGGCTGCGGCAGATATTTTTTCGGATAAAGCGGTGATAATTTTGCGAAAGCGTTTCCAGTCCTTCATGAGAAAATGTCAGAAGAACCTCCGGCGTCTGAAAGCTCTCACCGGGAGTGAGCGGCCAGCGGAACATCTCGTCATGAATTCCCGGAACCACCCGAATGCCGCCGCTCTGATCCTTTTCCACATCCAATCGATAGCTGCCGGAATAGACCAGCATTACCCCACAGCAGTCGCCATATTTTTCTGTCGTCTCATGCTCCGCCAGTATGAGAAAGGGATTATGATGATGACTTGACGCGCCGCGCCGGGAGGAAATCGTCTGAATCCCGTGCATCACAGGAATGCGTTCTATCTGACGCTCCATCAGATGCCGTCCGTGAAAATGAAGCAGTTCCCAGTCGCCAAACGGAACATCCAGGCAGGCGCTGGCCGCCTTCTCCAGCGTCAGCTCCTGCCCGCCGATATTTTTGATCCGAGCTGCGCGCGTAATCATATCACGCTCTTCAAACACGCCGTAGTACAGAGTCAGCTCCAGCCCCGCCGCCGGATCCGCCAGCTTCACAATCAGTGTCTGCGCTTCTGTCTCCCGCGCAAATGCCGAAGGCATTCCTTCCACCGTATATTTTCCCTCAAGAATTTCGTGGCTTTCATAGCAAAAATCCGCTCCGCAGGAGCCGTCACCCGCCCGGGGAACCAGTGCGCTGACGCGGAAATCTCCCTGATTGCAGCCCGGGTACTCCTGCGGCATCGTATCCAGACTATATCCCGTCTGGAGCCGTTTTTCATACGGATTCGGAGAAAACCCATAATCTGCTGGATGGTACAGATGGCTCAGGCTGCCGCTCACCCTGCGTCCATAATACAAATGCCGCAGATGTCCCAGCTCATCCACCTGCATTTCATAAGTTGTCTTTTTTGTATGAAGAGCAAAGATTTTCTCATTTTTTAAAAAAAGAATACTCATATGTCCTGATCTCCAATCAAATGTTTTCGTCCGTTCAGTACTTTCACAGTGCTGTTTTTTACTCATCCAGCGCGAACAATTCTCCGTTCGGATAGCGCAGATGGGTGCGCGCTTCCCGCGGCGCCCTGCGGTAATCAACAGGCGCGCACTGGTAATTCTGTTTGAAAATCCGTGAGAATGCCTGCAGACTGCCATATCCCGTCCGCAGTGCAATCTCCTCGACGGAAAGATCTGTATCTGACAGCAGGCGGGCGCCCTCCCGCATACGCACCAGAATCAGATATTCCCTCGGTGAAACACCGATCTTCTTTGAAAACAATTTCGTAAAATAACTGCGGTCAATCCCGATCGAACGCGGGACATCTCCGATTTTCATGGAAGCGAAATTATGCCGGATATACTCCATGCCATGCTTCACATACGTATCCGGGTCATATTCCTGGTTGTGGTTCTCCTTGTCCGGGGTTCCCGTCTTCACTGCCAGCCCCAGAAACTGGTAAAGAATCCCCAGCCTCCAGAGATCACTGGAAAGCTGCAGCTCCGGCTTCTCCATCAGTTTGGAGATCAATTCCAGAAAATTTGACGGATTCGTCCTGCAGTCGCGAATGTTTACCCCTGTGCGCAGTCCCGCCTGCTCCAGATAATAAATCGCTTTCTCCCCGCCAAAGGTCACCCAGCAATAGGTCCATGGGGTCTCCATATCGGCCTGATAGCGCGTCCGCTCCATTGGCTTCGTGACAAAAATCTGCCCCGCACGAACCGTCGAAGCATTCCCCTCGACTTCCAGCGTCCCCTGACCCGAAAGAACCACATGGAAATGATAGCCCGGACGGTCAGCAGTTGCAAAAAAATAACCCGGATGGCATTTTTCGATTCCGCAGCACATCAGATACAGTGATTCGTTCTGTCTTTTTGAGTAAGTCAGCCCCAGATAGCGGCAGTGTTCTGATTTATATACGTATTCTTTTTCCGGCATGACTGTTCTCTTTTCCTTTCCCGAAAATCAAGCAGGCAAACATCTTTGGCTGCCGCTTAACATCCGCTGAGGCAAAACATACACCTGTAGTACATCCGCCTGAATCATCACAAAGATATTACTACGAATAAATTTCATTCGCAATCTGGAACAAGCCGGTAATCTCATTTTTATGTTTACAGGCCACGCCTTCCTTCTGTCCATCAAACGCAAGCCCATGGCCTGTAAAGCAGCAATTGATATTTTTACAGCTTGCTTCCCGAAGTCGCGATGCCCTCGATGAACTGCTTCTGGAAGACCAGATACAGTACAATCATCGGGAGACATGCCATCAGCGCGGCAGCCATCAGCTCCGGATAGTTGGAACTGTACTGCCCCTGCATTTTCGCGAGCGCCGCGGAAAGCGTTGTTTTCTCAATTTTTGTTGATACAATCATCGGCCACATCAGATCCTTATAGGCAAATACTGCTGTGAAAATTCCCAGGCTGACCATAGCCGAGCGGGTCAGCGGAGCCATAATGAACAGGAAACGCTGCGGAATGCTACAGCCGTCAATTGCGGCTGCCTCCTCCAGGCTCTTCGGCAGTCCCTGGTAACCCTGTTTGAGCAAAAACGTTCCAAACGCTGTAACTACGCCTGGAAAAACCAGACCTGCCATGGTGTTCATCCAGCCGAGTTTGGAAATCATTACATACTGCGGAATGATAAAAATCTGGCTGGGCACCATCATCTGAATCAGCACCAGGGAAAACAGCAGATTCTTTCCCGGAAAATTCAGACGGCCAAACGCATAGCCGGCCAGTGTCGCCGTCAATACCGCGCAGACCACGCGCCAGAAGATCATCAGGATGGTATTTTTGTAAAGGTACAAAAAGTTATAGTTTTTCCAGACGGAAACAAAGTTGTCCAGCTTCCAGCTGGACGGGAAGATCACAAACGGGTTGACCGAGGTCGACTCAGAAAGTGTCTTAAACGCGGTCAGGAGCATCCACAGAAACGGCACCAGCATCGTGATCGAAACAACAATCAGGATAACATGAATCAGCCCCTGCGTCATGCGCTGTTTTGTCTTATAGCTATCCATTTTCCCGCCTCCTCAATCGTAATATACCCACTTTTTCTCTGCTCTCTGAAGCAGGAAAGTGATTGCCATAATGAACACCAGCATGCACACTACAATGGCCGCGCCATAGCCCCGATTGCCATTGGTAAACGCATATTTGTAGAAAAGATACACCACCGACTGTACCGAGGAAAGCGCCTGGTTGGTCGTATCCATGACCATATAGATCAGATCAAACACCTGAAGCGCGCCAATGATACGGGTCTGCAGGATAAAGAATGTAGTCGCGGAGAGCAGCGGTACCGTTACATGGAAAAACTGTTGAATACCGGACGCGCCGTCAATCATCGCCGCCTCATAATAATCATGCGGAATTTCCTGCAGTCCGGAGAGAAACAGGATCATATTGTAACCGACGATCGACCACACACCAATCACGCCGATCGAGATCCAGGCGATATTTGAGTCAGAAATCCACGCGATGTTCAGGCCGAACAGATTATTCAGCAGACCAAACTGCTGGTTGTAGAGAAACTTCCACACCATAGCCACCGCTGCTGGTGCGGCCACCATCGGCAGGAAGAAGATCGTGCGGTAGCCGCTCCGGAACGCGATCTTCCGGTTCAGGAAAACCGCCAGCAAAAGACCAAGCGCAATGCCGAACGGCACCTCAATCAGGGCATATTTTACGGTATTTACAAGGCTCCCCCAGAACTCCGAGCTGGTGAGTACGCCTTCATAATTGCTCAGTCCGACAAAGACATTTCCCCGGCCGAAATCGCCGGTTTTGCAAAAGGACTGGTAAATCGTATAGACAATCGGGTAGAAGTTCAGAACGAACAGGCCGATCATTGTCGGGGCCACAAACAGCAGCCCCCACATCGCCTCATTCTTTTCCGCCCGGGACATTTTTCCTTTTTTTCCCATAGCGCACACTCCATTTCTATCATTACTCAGAGGCCAATATGTCATTCATATAGGAAGCGCAGGCGTCCAGAGTGCTGCTCATCACAGATGTATCCAGCCACGCGTTGACAAGCTGCTCCCGGTAATAATTCTGCCAGGTAGTAGTATAGCGGCTGTGCGGATAAGAAATCAGAGTCGCCGTATCGTTCATCACCGCTACCGCAGAAGCGTCAATCCCTTTCTCCGTGATCACATCCGCATACGAGGAATCCGCCCCCACATAACCGGAAAGCGTCACACCTAGCTCTGCCTGCTTCACCTGCATATCATAGCTGGAAAGCCAAAGCACCAGAGCCGCTGCCTCGTCTGTATAAGAAGAACCTGCTGACGCCGACCACGCAAGGGAATTGTAGATGGTCACGCGCTCTCCCTCGTCGCACTCTCCGTTATCATTCGCGTCATAATACGGCAGCACCGCTGTCGCGTAATTCTCAGAGCCCTCATATTCGGTAAATCCGGCCAGCGTATAGTTGCCCTGACAGATCATTGCCACCAGATTATTCGTAAAGAGGCCGCTCGTCCCATTTTCAGACACCAGAGACTGCGGCGCAAATGCGTCGTCAATCAGAGTTCCCACAAACTCCATCGCCGCCTTCGTCTCATCCGAATCCAGCAGAGACGTCGTGCCGTCGTCAGAGATAATGCCGCCGCCCATCGCGTATACGATATTCCACCAGCCATCCTGGTCATTCGTCGTATTCATGGCCGCGCCATATACCGTGCCGCCGCTCGCTTCCGTAATCCCGGAAGCCACTTCATAGAAGGTTTCCCAGGTCCATGTCTCATCCGGGTAGGAATATCCGTACTCGTCAAAAACAGCCTTGTTGTACAGAATGACATTGATGTCGTGATCCTTTGGAATGCCGTAATACTTTCCATCGTATGTAAAGGTGTCAACCGCGCCTTCATAATAATTTGCCATATCAATCTCATCGTCTGCTTCGATGTAAGGCGTCAGATCCAGCAGGATATCATTGGCCATATACTTCTCAGCTTCCTGCACATGCATCCAGAAGACATCCGCCATTTCCCCGCCGGACGCACCCGCCTCCAGGAGCGTCCAGTAGTTGTCCCACGTCACCACATTGACCTCTACCTCAATACCCGTGTCATCCGTAAACAGATCGCAGATTTCCTGAATACCATCCTGCTGATCCGAATCCCAGATCCACACCTCCAGCTTCGCCGAGCTGTCCAGTTCGTCTGCGCTCACACATCCCGCAATCGTCATTGAGCCAATGAGCGAAGCGGCGAGAATTCCCGCCATCATTTTCCTGAATTTCATCACTTTTTCCTCCTTTATCGGGATAGGTTTTATTTGGTATGTACAATATAACCATTTTGAAAAAGCCATACAATGTATTGATGCGGAATTGACTTAACCGTTTGTGGAGATTGGGTGCATTGACCAGGGGCGATTTGCCGGGATTCAGCACATTTATACAGCCATACTCACAAGAAAGGGCAGAAAACTTTCCTGTTGTAAAAAAAAGAAAACGGCAAAATGTCGTTTCCAGATTCTTTTCATCTGTTTTTATAGTCCAACCGCCCTGAATGCCTGATCCAGATCGTCTATAATATCTTCTGATGACTCAAGTCCAACACTAAACCGAATAAATCCCTTTCTGAACTTTTCCGGATATAGCAGAATTCGCTCATCATAGCTCGGCTGCGGGAAAATCAGGCTTTCATCATGCCCCAGCGAAACGGCAAAGGTAATCACCTTCAGCCTCGCACAGAACTGTTCAACTGTTTTATCGTCCGCATTTACGCCAAAGGAAATCACACCTCCGAATCCGTTTTTCATCTGCCGTCTGGCCAGCTCGTGTCCCGGATTACTGGGAAGTCCCGGATATGAAACGAACGTGATATTTTCCCGCTGCTCCAGCCACTCGGCAATCTTCTGTGCGGAGTGGTTAATCCGCTCCATACGCAGGGGGAATGTGACGGATCCCCGGAAAATCTGCCACGCGTTGAACGGACTGATCACAGCCCCGACATTCACCTGCGCTTCATAACGAATGCGATCCATAGTTTCCAGATCATTCGAGATAATCGCTCCTCCCTGTGCGTCACCATAGCCGTTGATAAACTTTGTAAGCGCGTCTACCACAAAATCTGCCCCAAGCTCCAACGGCTTTTGATTCAGAGGGGACGCAAAGGTGTTATCAACTGACAGAATTGCTCCATTTTCGTGAGCAAGCTTCGCAACCGCCGCTATATCTGTCACCCCTACGGTTGGATTGTCCGGCGTTTCGATATGAACCAGCTTTGTACCGGGAGTGATCGCTCTTTTTACCGCCTCCAAATCTGTCATGTCCACCATGACCGTTTCCACGCCGAATTTTTTATTGAACAACTCATGGAACATCCGGTAGACTGCCATATAACTGACATTTGGATACACGACCCGGTCTCCTGATTTCAAAAGCGTCCAAAACAGCGCATGAAGTGCTCCGACTCCGCTTGCCAGCACGATCGCATCATCTGCATTGTACAAAGCCGCGATTTTTTCCTCAAGCCAGTGCTGGTTTGCATTTCCTTTTCTCGAATACATCAGCAGGTCTGTCGAGGAATAATTGACCTGTGAAAGGTCGTCCGGCAGTTTGTAGCTGTTCGCCATGTGCAAAGGTCTGCGGACGGCTCCAGTACCTTCATCGTAATCTGTTCCGGTGTGTACGGCCTGCGTGAAAATATCATACTCTCTGAATCTGTTCCCTTTTTTTGCCATGATGAAACCAAGTCCGAGACAAACTGAATGTCCGTATTTCATTTACCAAACTGTGAGCCTCCGGCAGCCTTATCGCTCACACTGTATCAGGCCAGCGAAAACAGCATCATATTCTTTCCGTCACGAAATGTATGAATTCCTCCGTCTCCTCCAGCGTAGCCGCATGAGCCGTGTACATCTGATTGCCCATCTGTGCGACATTCATTTCGGGCATCCGCTCGCACATCACAATCTGTTTGCCATATCGATCCAGGATCTCCTGATGACTATGCCGATAAGCAAAGCAGTCCCGCCGACTCGCGTAAACGCAGAAGTGATCCTCCCCGCGCTCAGGAAGCAGACGCTGATTTGTGGACACCATGTCCGCCCAGATCTGGTATACGTCCGTGCTGTGCGCATAGTTCATCATATCCGGCGTATAGCCGCCCGCTGGACGCATATTCACCTCAAGGCCAACGAAATCGCCGATCTCACCCAGGCCCTTGCGCGCTTTCGTCAGCCGGAAAAATTCCATATGTACAAAACGGCTCTTTGCGCCAAAAGCTTTCACAGTAGCTCTCCCCAGAGTGCACAGGGAATCCGGCATCTCTGCCGCCACATAATAGGCAAGATCCCGCTGTTCCAGCACGATGTCCATGATTGAAGGCGGCCATACCGTCATCGACTCAAAAAGAGGTGCACAGTCCGCGTCAGTGATTGCGTCATAAGAGCAAATATCGCCCTCGATAAACTCTTCCATTACATAAGGCGCTTTAGGAAGACTGGCAAAAAATTTTTCCAGATCCTGCTCCCCATCCAGCCGCCAGGTGTCCGTCGCGCCCACACCAACATCTGGCTTCACGATTACAGGATAGCCGACCTCGCTAAGAAAGGCCTTCGCTGCCTCAATTGTCGTTACCTTATGGCAGCGCGCGGTCGACACACCGGCATCCTGATAATAGGCCTTCATTCCTGATTTGCTTTTGAACCGACCGACCTCATCCGCCTGAACGCCGGTCGTGACGTGAAAATCCGTCCGCAGCCTCGCGTCCTGCTCGAGCCAGTATTCATTGTTGGATTCAATCCAGTCGATCTTTCCATATTTAAATGTGAAAAAGCCAACCGCCCGAAGCATCTGATCGTAATCTTCCAGCGAATCCAGCCGATAATATTCCGTCAGCGCGCTTTTCAGCTCGTTCGGCAGCTCGCCATAGGGTGTATCTCCGATGCCAAGCACATTTACGCCATTTTTCTTCAGGCGGTCGCAAAAATTCCAGTAAGTGCGCGGAAACTGCGGTGAAACAAACACAAAATTCATATACTCATTCCTCCGATTATTGTCCCGATTTGCCTTGCAAATCGCGGACGCAGGCCGTGGCTCTCCGCTCCGCTTCGGTCGGTGCTAAACGGACATCCACTGGATGTCCAGCACCGCCCACAGGGCGATTCTGCATGCCACGGCTCTCCGATTTCAGAAAAAAGACTCTCAAACACGGAATTTTGAGAGCCCTTTTCAGATATTTTCAAAGTTGTCCCGATGAACTTTTCCCCTTATTTCACCGCAGCAAATCCGTTCTCCAGGTCAGCGATAATATCATCAATATGCTCTGTTCCGATGGAAAGCCGGATTGTGTTGCGGTGTATCCCCTGATCCAACAGCTCCGACTCGGAGAGCTGGGAATGCGTTGTGGTCGCCGGGTGGATCACCAGGCTCTTCACGTCCGCCACATTTGCCAGCAGGGAGAAAATCTTCAGGCTGTCAATAAACTTCCACGCTTCCTCCTGTCCGCCTTTGATCTCAAAGGTGAAAATGCTCGCTCCGCCATTTGGGAAGTATTTCTGATACAGCTCATGATCCGGATGATCCGGCAGGGAAGGATGGTTGACCTTTTCGACCTGCGGATGTGCTGCCAGATATTCCACGACCTTTTTCGTATTCTCCGCGTGTCTCTCCAGCCGCAAAGACAGCGTCTCCACACCCTGAAGAAGCAGGAACGCGTTAAACGGAGAGATCGTTGCTCCGGTATCCCGCAGAAGAATTGCGCGGATGTAGGTGACGAACGCCGCCGGTCCGGCTGCATCTACGAAGGATACTCCGTGATAACTGGGATTTGCCTCCGCAATTGGAGCATACTTCCCGCTTGCCTTCCAATCAAATTTTCCGGAATCTACAATAATTCCGCCGAGCGTCGTTCCATGGCCGCCAATAAACTTGGTCGCGGAATGAACCACAATGTCCGCGCCATGCTCAATCGGACGAATGAGATACGGGGTGCCGAAGGTATTGTCAATGACGAGCGGCAGGCCGTGCTTGTGGGCGATTGCGGCAATCGCATCAATATCGGGGATATCACTGTTCGGGTTCCCCAGCGTTTCCAGATAAACTGCTTTCGTGTTCTCCTGAATGGCAGCCTCGACCTCATCCAGGTTATGCGCATCCACGAATGTAGTAGATATTCCGTACTGCGGAAGTGTATGTTCCAGCAGATTATAGCTGCCGCCATAGATAGTTTTCTGTGCCACAATGTGCTCCCCTGCCTGCGCCAAAGCCTGAATGGTGTAAGTAACCGCAGCAGCTCCGCTTGCCAGTGCCAGAGCCGCGACGCCTCCCTCCAAAGCCGCCAGCCGTTTTTCCAGTACATCCTGCGTGGAATTGGTCAGTCTGCCGTAAATATTGCCGGCATCCGTCAGTCCAAAACGGGCTGCCGCATGCTCGGAATTGTGAAATACGTAAGAGGTCGTCTGGTAAATCGGAACCGCTCTCGAATCAGTAGCCGGATCGGCCTGTTCCTGTCCAACATGAAGCTGTAAGGTCTCAAATTTGTATTCGCTCATGATACTCTCCTTTTCTGATGCGCCTGCACCTTTACTGTTTAACACCTGCATCCTTATTGTCCTTTTTATATCACCTAT
>JAJPXU010000082.1 GCA_021205305.1 Lachnospiraceae bacterium | reverse complement strand
CGCTCCCCAGCCTCATATTGCTGCCGCATCATTTCCCTGGCTCTTGTCAATCTGATATACACCGCGCCTTCACTGATATCCAGTATCTGTGAAATCTCCTTTGCCCGAAATCCCTCAATATAATGAAGTATGATCACAATTCGATACTTTTCATCCAGACGATTCAGAAAATCAATCCATTCGGCGTGCTCAAATCCATTTTCCCAGGCAGAAGCTTCTGGTATTTCTTCTTCCGGCAGCAGATGCTGCCGTTCACGGTATATCTGATTGCAATTGTTGATGTGGATTTTTGTCATCCACGTTTTGAAAAATTCATCCCTTTTCAATGTTCCCAGTTTCTCCCAGCATACAAGGGCTGTCTCCTGCATGGCATCCGCCGCGTCATCATCATTTTTCAGGATTGCTTTGGCTATCTTATACAGAGAAAGCCCCTGTTCCTCCATCAGCTGCTGGAAAGCGGCTTTGTCACCCTTTCTGGCTTTTCTTACCAGCAATTTCATACTTCTTTGTTCCCCTCCCTCCGTTACATGTTATGTATCGTTTCTATCTTTCTTTATCCTACACTTATTAGATGGATAAAAACAGATTTTCCTTACAAAATTTTTCAAAGAATTTTATTTTGATGTCGCTTTTTAGACGCGCCAAAAGCAACTCGTTTCTCCAAATGATTTGAAGGAAAAATGAGCTGCTTTATTCAAGAAATTTTTGAAAAATACGAACGGTGAGCGACCATTTCTGTGTCTTTTAGTCCATGATTGTATATGCGTCAGCGGAGCCATCCGGTGAATCCGAGCGGGACAGGCTATACCCGCCGCTGCCATTTGATTTTATGTCGAAATAGGTCGTTGTCCCATTATCTTTGATTGCCACCTTGCAGCTCTTGCTGCTTCCGGACAGATATTCCGTAATATCCACTTTATGGGACTCATAGTAAAGCCATATGGTACCGTCATCATCGGTTTCCACACTGGTCGAAAAGCTCTCAAGGACTTCATCCGCAGAGAGCGCGGTCTGCTCCCCTGAAGCATCCATGGAAACACCGCCTCCAGAGACTTCCTGAACGGTACCATCTTCTGTCCAGGTAAACGTATAACTGCCATCTGTTTCGCCGGTCACATCCACACTCTTTAGTTCGCCATGAATCCAGCCATGGATTCTGGTCTGGATGCCGCCGAGAACTGCAGCATAGTATGAATCAGATGGCGCAATGGTGGTGTCTGGCAGAAACCTCGCAGGTTTAGTTTATAATCGCATTAAGTGAAAGAACGCATGCAGCATATGAGATCAGGGCTGACAGGCGTAATATATGCTATTTTACTTGTAATGTTTGCGGTACTGTGCCGGTGTGCATCCCATAACGGATTTGAATTTTGCAATATAATTGCTTGGCTGGTTATATCCGCAAAGGCCAGCTATTTCAGATACCGACAGCGGGCCGGAAAGCAGTTCCGTACTCTTGCGCACCCCGGTATTCGGTTAAGAACTGGTAAGGCGTGGTCTGCAGATGCTCACGAAAATGCGGCAGCTTTCGCTGACACGATAAATTTCTACTGGAAAAAGGTTGTCCGGATATCTGTTTATTTCATGGTATTTTGTTTTATCCATAAGTACTCCCATCAAATTGTTAAGATTTTGATATTTTTCGATAAGCATATTGTACCATAAGAATGGGAAGACAGCTATAATTATTTTTAAATCGGGCAGGTCAGGTGTGGCTATCCGCGAAACACCTTGCCTGAACCTGCGTAGAAACAAAAAGGTGGGGCTGATTGTATGGCACATGAATTTGATAAAATTCCCATCCCCAGACTGGTGCTTAAGCTGGGGATACCGGCGATGTTTGCCCAGTTTTTTAATATTTTGTACAGTATTATGGACAGGGCTTTCGTCGGGAATATCGCGGGAGAGGGGGAGCTGGCGCTGGCTGGCATTGGCATTTGCGCTCCGGTATTGACGGCTGTTACTTCTATTTCTTCCCTTGTGGGCATTGGCGGTGCTTCTGTTATGAGCATTTCGATTGGGAAAAAGGATTATGAAACCGCCCGCCTTGCGATGAACCATGCGGCGAAATTGCTGTTCGGCCTGTCATTGGCTGTTACTGTCCTTTTGCTGCTTGGCATGAAACCACTGCTGTATGCTTTGGGCTGTAGCGATACGATGTATCCGTATGCAGGCAGTTATTTCAGAATTTATATAACAGGAACGGTCGCTGCACTTTGCGGAACCGGGATGAATCAGTTTATTCTTGCATTTGGAAATGCCAGACGAGGGATGTTTGCGGTCATGATCGGCGCAGTCGTCAATACGATTCTTGATCCGGTTTTTATCTATGGCTTTCATATGGGAATTCAGGGAGCGGCGGTTGCTACGGTCATTGCGCAGGTTTGCGTATTGCTCTATGTGCTGTCATTTTTGCTCTCTGATAAGCCGCCGTTTCGATTAGGCGATACGCATCTGAATCCTGGTATTGTGCGCCAGATCCTGTCTATTGGAAGCCTGCCGTGTTTTATTATGCTGTTTGATAACCTGCTTGTGATCGCGTTAAACTTTACCCTGCGAAAATATGGCGGAGAAGCAATGGGAGACACGTATATATCATGCGCTTCGATTGTTCAGAGCTTTATGGTGCTGGTATTTTATCCGGCGCAGGGGATTACGAGCGGATGCGGGACGTTATACAGCTATCATTATGGAGCAGGGCATCCGGACAAGGTAATGCAGATTTTTAAATCTGTTTTCTGTCTTTGTGCCGGATATATGCTTCTTCTTTGCGTAGCAGCGCAGCTGATACCGGAAGTATTTGCCCGGATATTTATAAAAGAAGAGAATCTGATTGTTTTATCCGCTTCCTGCGTACAAAAATACACGTTGGGTTTGCTGGGGGTTGCGGTACAGTATGCGATCGTCGATGGCCTGACCGCAATGGGGCAGCTGCGGTTCGCTCTGCCGATTTCATTTTTCAGAAAGATACTTTATCTTGTATGCGTATTTGTGATTCCGGTTTTATGCCCTTTGGAAAATGTATTTTACGCGGAAACGATTTCGGATATTGTGGGGGCAAGTATTACGGTAATTGTATTTGTGCTCGTAATTGCTCCGGGACTGCGGGTGAAAATGAAGGGATGAGTTTAGGAACAATATCAGGAAATGAAAATTTCCGGTTGACAAACAGAAATATGCACGTATAGTAGTTGGTAAACAAACGGTTAATATGCGAACTAAATGCATGAGGAACCGTATGAAGAAAAAACCAGACAAAAAAACGGAATACTATACGGAATTCCAAACGGACGACGGAAGGAGAGAAGAGAATGGACAGCCTGCATGTTCGGATTGCCCTGACGAAAGGACAGTTCAGCAAATACATTTTACGCAAGGCCAGAGAGATCGGACTACTGCGGGGACAGCCGCACATTCTGGAGTACCTGGCGACGAATGACGGCTGTTCGCAGACAGAGGTTTGCGAAGCCTGGGATCTGGATAAGTCCACAGTTTCCGGCCTGATCGAGCGGATGGAACGGGACGGCCTGATCCGTGTCGAACGGGAAGAGGATGACCGGCGGAAGAAGAAGCTGTTTCTCACATCGAAGGGCACCGGGCTGGGTGAAAAAATGGATGTGTATATGAAGCAGCTGGACGAGCTGGCTTTTGCGGGGATATCAGAAAAGGAGCAGGAGCAGTTCATGCTTGTGCTTTCCCGTATTTATCAGAATTTAAAAGGAGCAGAAGAAAATGGGAAAGAGTAATAAGGAACAGAACAAAATGGCAGTCATGCCGATGAATACGCTGCTTTTGACGATGTCGGTACCGTTGATGCTGTCTTTGCTGGTGCAGTCTCTTTATAATATTGTGGACAGCATTTTTGTATCGAGATATTCGGAGCAGGCGCTGACTGCTACCTCCCTGGTTTACGCGATTCAGTTTCTGATGATCGCGGTCGGCGTCGGCACGAATGTCGGATTGAATTCGCTGTTGTCCCGGTATGTCGGCGCGAAGAAAAATGAGGATGCCTGCCGGGCGGCGACGACAGGGCTGATTCTGAATATCATTTCCGCTTTGATTTTCTCTCTGGTCGGGATCTTTTTTGCGAAGCCGATTGCAGGTCTGATGACCAGTGATCCGGAATTGAAGGAGCTTTGCATCCAGTATATGCAGGTATGTGTGATTTTCTGTTATGGTACTTTTATCCAGACCTATGGACAGCGGCTTTTGCAGGCGGTAGGGGATACGATCCTGAGCATGTTTTCTCTGATTTCGGGCGCGATTATCAATATCATCCTGGATCCGATTATGATTTTTGGCCTGCTCGGCTGCCCGAAGATGGGCATCCGCGGCGCGGCGATCGCGACCGTTATCGGTCAGTGCGTTGGTGCGGTAGTGGCTCTGGTATTAAATAAAACGAAAAACCCGGTCATCCATGTGCATTTCAAAGGCTATCATTTTAGCATGGATGATGTAAAGGCTATCTACCGTGTCGGCATGCCGACCATCGTCATGCAGGCGATCGGCAGTGTGATGACCTTCGCGGTAAACGCGGTTCTGATGTCAGTTTCTACAACGGCGGTGGCGTTCTTCGGTGTGTACTATAAGCTGCAAAACTTCCTGATGATGCCGATGAACGGTCTCGGTCAGGCGACGATCCCGATTGTCGGCTTCAACTTCGGCTCCGGCAACAAAGACCGGATCAAACAGGCATGGAAATGCGTCGTTCCGGCCGGAATTGTGATGGCACTGATCGGCACGGTGATTTTCCTGGCATTTCCGAAGCAGCTGCTCGGCCTTTTTGCGGCAAGTGAGGAGCTGCTCGCAATCGGCGTTCCGGCGCTGCGGATCATTTCAGTGACCTTTGTCTTTGGCACGATGACGATTATTTTCGGTTACTTTGCGTCCGGCCTTGGCAACGGAGTGATCAATATGGTCGGCGGCGCGATCCGCCAGCTGGTAGTGCTTGTGCCGCTCGTATGGATATTCACGACCTTCCTTGGGATTTCCTATACCTGGTACGCGATGTGGATTTCGGAGGTACTGGCTTTTATTTACAGTTTCCTGAGCATTCGGAAGGAGACAAAGAAGAAGGCAGGGTTTTAAATATAAAATAAGTATAAACGATTAGCAATCATTATTGACGAGTGCTAATGAATGTGCTATAGTCCATGTAACAAAAAAACTTGCAAGGAATACCGTACGGATTCGTTTGATATTCTTTGCAGAGGCATTTATGGAGGCGTTTCTTTTTAATAGGGGCAGTGATGCGTTGACGGTGCTGTAGACGGAGTGACACTCTTGTGAGGGGAAGAAATCGCAGACATGCAAAGAAATGATTATAACAGCCAAACAACGTACTATTATGAGAATTACACAGATGATTTTGTGAAAAGTGCCCATCAGGATGAAACGCTGCCGAATGATTATTGCTGGATACACAGGAATCTATTTTACCGCCTGGTTTCTGCTGTGCTTTACGGTGCGGCGCTGATATTTGCTTTGCTGTATGGCAAACTTGTGCTGCATATTCGCGTGAAAAACAGGAAAGTATTGAAGAAAGGCAGAAAAACGGGCTGCTTTTTGTACGGAAACCATACGCAGCCCATGGGAGACGTATTCGGTCCGGCCCTGTATTGCTTTCCCATGCGGATGAGTGCGATTGCCAGCCCGTCGAATCTGGGGATTCCGGTCATTGGGAAGCTTCTTCCTATGCTGGGCGCTTTGTTTATTCCGGATTCTATGGGGCAGATGAAGAAGTTCATGGAGGCGGTTCGGTATCATGTAGAGAAAAAGCGCTGCATTATCATTTATCCGGAAGCGCATGTCTGGCCCTGGTGTACGTTCATCCGGCCCTTTCAGGCTACGGCCTTTCGCTTTCCGGTTCTATACGATGTGCCTGCCTTTTGCATGACGACGACTTACCGGCAGCGGAAGCATGGAAGGAAACCGAAAATAGTTGTTTTCATTGACGGCCCGTTTTTTGCTGAACCGGGCAAGAATAAACGAGAACAGCAGATGGAATTGCATGACAGAATTTATGCCTGCATGGAGTCGCGCAGCCAGGAAAGCACCTGTGAATATATTCGATATCGAAAAAAGAGCAGCTGCTTTACAGAGGTACGACAATAGAAGGAGACAAATGCATGAATGTCCTGTATTGCGGAGACAAAAATATAGAGGATGGGCTGGTGATTTCTGTTCTGTCATTGCTGAAGCATACTTCGGAGGCTTTGCACATATTTGTGATGACGATGGACCTGACACTTAAGACAGGACGGATTTTGCCGGTTTCCCCGAAGACGATCCGTTATCTGGACAGCCGCCTAAAACAGCAGAATGAAGAGAGCGCAGTTGTTCGAATTGACGCTACGGAGCTGTTTTGCGCCGCACCGCCGCTGGCAAATATGGAAACACGCTTTACGCCCTGCTGTATGCTGCGGCTTTATGCGGATCAGATACCGGATTTGCCGGAACGAATCCTGTATCTGGATAATGACGTTGTCTGCCGGAAGGATTTTGGCTGCTTTTATCATCAGGAATTAACAGGCTGTGAGCTGGCAGGTGTTCCTGATTATTATGGAAAATGGTTTTTCCGGAAGAGCCTGTTTCATATGGATTATATGAATTCCGGCGTTTTGCTGCTGAATCTGGCTCACATTCGGGAAACAGGCCTGTTTGCGCGGTGCCGTGCCCTTTGCAGTACCAAAAAGATGTTTATGCCGGATCAGTCCGCGATCAATAAACTTGCCGGTCAAAAAAAGCTTTGCAGCAGAATATTTAACGAGCAGCGCAAGCTTCATGAGGATACTGTTTTTCAGCACTTTACAACGAGCTTTCGTTTTTTTCCGTGGCTGCATACGCTGACGGTAAAACCCTGGCAGATGGAGCAGGTACATGAAAAGCTGAAGCTGTACGAATATGATGATATTTTGCAGGAATATACAGTTGTTATGGCAGAATTGAGAGGATGATTCTGCCAGGGAACAAACGGTAATAAGAGTTATGCTTCCCCGCCAGGCAGCGCCAGCTGCCGCCACGTTCCCTGACGGTAGCGCAGCAGAAAGCAGGTGATCCGGAAAATCCAGTCTACGACCATGCCAATCCAGACGCCGATGGCGCCGTAGCCCATCCGCTGTCCGAGAACGACGCTCAGGACAATGCGGAAGGCGAACATGGAAAAGATGGAGATTCCCATGGTAAATTTCACGTCATTGCAGGCGCGGAGCATATTTGGAAACGTAAAGGCAAGCGGCCAGAGCAGGATGGCGCAGCCGTCGTGGATCCAGACGAGGGTGAATGCCAGGGAGGTTGTCTCTGCGCCCAGCCCGTAGAGGGTGAGGATCGGTTTTAAAAATAACAGAACCGAGCCGCTGCACAGAAGAGTCAGGGCGTAGGCGATCAGAATGAGTTTTTTGGTGTAATAGCGGATCTGTTTTTCGTCTCCGGCGCCGACACAGCGGCCGATGACGGCGATCATGGCCAGGTTCATGGCCTGTCCGCCGATGCAGCCCATGGAGTCCAGGCTGTTCGCGACCCCGTTGGCGGCAATCTGGACGGTGCCGAATCCGGAGATGATGCTGACGACAATCACGCGCCCGAGCTGAAAGATTCCGTTTTCGATGCCGCTGGGGATGCCGATGTAGTAAATTTTGCGAATCAGCCCGCCGTCGAAACGGAACTTGCCTGGATCAATGTGGATCTCCAGGCCCGGGTTGCGCAGCAGAACATAGAGGACAATCGCCGCAAATGCGCGGGAGAGCAGGGATGGAACCGCGACGCCGACGACGCCTGCGTGCAGGACGAAGATGCCGACGGCGTTGCCGATCACATTGATCAGGTTCATAACGATGGAAACTTTCAGGGTGACACTGGTGCGGTTCATAACCCGGAAGATCGCGGCGGTGGAATTGTACACGGCGAGGAACGGGTAAGAAAATACGGAGATCGTCATGTACAGCAGTGCCGCCTCAAATACATCCTCCTCAATGCTGCCGAAAAACAGGCGGATGATACCAACCCTGGCGGCGAGAATAAGAGCAGAGAGAATCACCGTGATCAGAAGCGCAGATACAATCAGCTGCATGACCGAGTGACAGGCCTGCTCTCTTTTTTTGGCTCCAAGAAATTGAGAAGTCACCACAGCGCCGCCGGTCGCAAGCGCCGACAGGACAGCAAAAATCAGGTTATTGAACATATCGACCAGCGAGACGCCGGAAACCGCAGCTTCGCCCGCGTTGGATACCATCATGGTGTCCGCCATACCGACTGTGATTGCCAGCGCCTGCTCGAGAAAGAGCGGCAGGATCAGAATCAGCAGGTCGTGGTTAGAAAACAGCCGGCTGGCCGGCTGTGAGTCCTTTGTATTCATTGTCAACATCCCCTTCTCATGAAAAACCGAAACATGTTCGCTATTATGGATTTATATCTATTTGGAAGAGTCCATTTACACTTGCTGCGAGGTACGTATGAGAGCTTATATTCTACAGTGCGCGTCCTTCCGTGAGCAGCTTCATATCCTTTACAGCCTGCGTTTGGCTCTCAAAGACGATTCCGTGAAATCCGAGTGCGCAGGCCGCTTCCACATTTTTCGCAGAATCATCAAAGAAGATGGACTCGTCCGGTATGACTTCGGGGCAGCGTTCAAGAAAGGCATGGAAGATTTCCGGTTCCGGTTTCAGCAGGCCGACTTCGTAGGAAAACAGCCCGTTTCGCATCAGCGGCAGGAAATCGAGCGCATCCCGCGTCCGCTCAATCAGCCACAGGGAGTAATTGGAGAGATAATAGGTCTGAAAACCGTCAGATTGCAGCTCGCGGATCCACGGAATCGTATATTCTCTTTTGCGGATGGTGCCATTGGAATGGTCGAACACAGTAAGGATGTCTTCGCGATATTTCGGGGAGACGTTAGAAGCCAGTTCCTCGCGGATCTGGGGGACAGGCTTGATACCACGATCCAGGTCACGCCAGAGGGGACCGCCGAACACAGTCTCGCGAAGCAGTTTTTCCTTCTCCGGTTCGAAGCCGAAGCTTTTCATATAAGTATCCGGGTCAAAGTCAATCAGAACCCGGCCGATGTCAAAAATGATATTCTTTATCATGAGAAAATTCCTTTCTTATTAAACTCCTTTTAAACTCCTTGCAGATGATAGCAGAAAAAGGCAGAAGATACAATCAAAAAATGCTCTGAAAGCCATAAAAGTATTTTTATGTGTCACCAATGGTCATGCTTGAACGCACCAATAGTTGCACAGAAATAAGAAAATGATGATATAATAAAAAAACAGTGATTGACTGGGAGATTTGTCTGAGATTGTTCCTTTGAAAATTATTGCTTGACAGGCGGATGAATTGGTGCTAAGGTTAGTTACACAAGTAATTAACCAAATAACCAAGCAACCTGTGCCGGGCCATTCCGGAAAGACACAGAAAAGGAAGTGAGTGTGTGAACGAAATCCTTTCACAGGAAAAGTCGATTTACATTCAGATACGGGAGATGATCGAGAACGATATCCTGCGGGACATTCTTCTGGAAGAAGAGCGGGTGCCGAGCACGAATGAGCTGGCGCGGGCGTATTCGATCAATCCGGCGACTGCCGCTAAGGGCGTGAATCTGCTCGTAGACGAAGGGATCCTTTATAAAAAGAGGGGGATCGGAATGTTCGTCGCGACAGGAGCAAAAGCGAAGATTATGGAAAAGCGGAAACAGAATTTTTATGACGACTATGTGAAGCGTTTGGTGGCGGAGGCAAAGAGCCTCGGCATCACAAAGGAAGAGCTGATCGCGATGATTGCGACCGGAATTTAAAGGAGAGAATACGGAGGAAAGGGTATGAGCAGTATTAAGGCATCGCAAATTGTGAAAAGTTATGGGAAGAAAGAAGTGCTCCATGGCATTGACCTGGAGCTGGAGTCCGGGAAGATTTACGGCCTTATTGGCAGGAACGGGGCCGGAAAAACAACGCTGTTATCAATCTTAAGCGCGCAGAATCCGGCGACCTCCGGAACAGTGAAGGTTGGAAATGAATCGGTCTGGGAGAATCCGGCAGCGCTGGAGCACATCTGTTTTTCGAGAGAGCTGAACCAGATGGTAGGAAATACCGCGAACAGTATGAAGGTGAAGGAATATCTGAAGATTGCATCTCTGTTTCTCCCGCACTGGGACAGGGAAATGGAGCAGAGACTCGTCAGGGAATTTCAGCTGGATACAAAGAAACGGATCAGCCGCCTTTCAAAAGGAATGCTTTCGATGGTGACGATTGTGGTGGCGCTTGCGAGTAAGGCGGAGTTTACGATTCTGGATGAGCCGGTGGCGGGACTGGATGTGGTGGCACGCGAGACCTTTTATCGGCTGCTGATGGAAGAATTTACGGAGAGCGGACGGACGTTTGTGATATCCACTCACATCATCGAAGAGGCGGCGAATGTTTTTGAGGAAGTGATTCTGCTGGATGAGGGAAACATCCTTCTGAAGGAGAATACGGAGGAGCTGCTCGAACGCGCCTGGTATGTGAGCGGCCGCGAGGACGAGGTCGACCGCGCGACGGCAGGCTATACACAGCACCATGCAGAACAGCTGGGGCGCAGCAAGGGCGTGACGATTCTGACAAAGCCGGGAGAGGCATTTGCGACGAATTGCGACGTGACGGTTCAGAAGGTGAGTTTGCAGAAGCTGTTTGTTGCGCTTTGCGGGGAAGAGGGAGAGAAAAAATGACGGGGAGAGATGAAGTGAAAGTGACGAGAGGCGGCAGAAATGATCTGGGAACAGACGCCGCGGTTACGGTTCCACGGAGCCGGAAGTTTTTTAGCTCCCTGCAATTCTGGGGACAGATGCTGCTGCAGATGCTGGGGCTGTCTGTGGGGATTGGAATAGTCTGGTGCCTGCTGATACCGATTCTGAATGAAGAGATTTCTCTGGGCAGTTATTTGCCTGATTTATTGCAGCGCGCGCCAGGTTATATGATGCTGGCAGGCGGTGTCTGTGCCTGGATTTATCCGTCTGCGCTGTTTCAGAGCTATTTTCCGGTTCTGGTCTCCATGAACGTTACCAGACGGCAGGTGGTGCTTGGTATCTGGCTTTGTAACGGGGTGCTGGTATGGATTCTGCTTGGAGTTCAGGCGCTGTGCGCACATCTGGGGATGGGAGTGCTTGATCGCGAATGGATGTCGCTTGCCTTTGCGGGCTGTATGGCAATGGCTGCGATGGGGATTCTGATTGGGATGCTGGTTCTGTGGAGCCGGGTCACCTGGGCGATTGCGATCGGAGTGCTTTCTATCGGCACCGGATTCATTGTGGGAATCTGCTGCGGCATGGAGCTCGAGCTGTCGATCTTCAATGTTGCCTTCTGGCAGGGAGGAAGGGCCGTGATGCTTTCCGTGGCGGGAACTGGTTTTTACCTTCTGGCGGGGGTGCTGTCTATGGCGGTTATGAGGAAAGTCGAAGTGCGGTAAATCCTCTGTAAATGTAACGATTCAGAACAGTTGGTTGTGGGTGTGCGCTACGCTTTGATCAGCGCTGGGGAACGTCTGTAGGACATTCAGCGCCGCCTGCGATGAGACGATAGATGAAAAACATGCAGGTGGAATGGAGACAGGGGGAAATGTTGTGATGGTGCGAGCGATAAAGAATCAATTTCGAATTCATCGGAGTACATATCTGGCAATGGCGGGACTGGAGGTGGCGTGCTTTGGAACTGGTATGGCATTGCTTGCCATCCTCATGAGAATAGCGGTCGAAGAAGGAGACGGTTCATTCCCTCTGGGCACGATGCTGGCGGTTATTGGGGGCGGTGTATTTATTTTTATAAATGCAGGTGCAAGCTTTAACCTGTATTTTAATACAGAGGTTGCGTTTGGCTGTACCAGGCGGCAGTTTCTGGTGTCGGCTCTGCTGCAGAATCTGTTGATGGGATTTCTTTGCGCAGCCATCGCGATGGTGTGTGCGGCAGTGGAAGATACATTGAATGCACAGTATCTCTATCGGCAATATTCACCGGAACTTGTAGTTTTTCCGTATTTCCTGCGTTATGGAATCGTCTTCGCGGCGGCACTGACGGTGCTTGCCAGCTTCTGTGGGGCACTTGTGAACCATTTCGGGCAAAAAGCACAGATGCTTCTGCTGATTGTATGGCTGTTGTGCTGCTGGACGATGCCGGGTGTGACGGAGGCTTTGTTTCACACAGATGCGGAGGCAAGTGGGATCATTCTGGGAATCGCGTCGGCGATTCGTGCGGTACCGCAGCCGGTCTGGCCATGCGCAGGCGTTTTACTTTTGCTGGCCGCGCTGGTGTCGACCTGGGCGTTGGTAAGCCGGGAGACGGTGAAATAGGAAAAATAGTGGAAAAACAGCAGACTAACCCTTAAAAAATAGAAGTTGACACAAAAAGCAAGTGGGTGTAAGATATAAGCGTCTAAAGAACGTAACAATGTTGTCACAAGGCGCAAAAAACGAACACCCCAGAGGCTGCTTCCTCTGGGGTGTTCTCGCTCGTTGCGGTGAGCTGCTCCTTTTAGGCTGTTGCTGTCTAATTACTTATCTCTACCCAGCCATTTGCAAAGTGGCAAGGTATCCTCCCACAAGTGGGTCCCTCCTTACCACATATTATGCAATTCTCAATCGCATAGAATATGTAATTTCCTACTACACTAGTACATTGTCTTCCAAATAGCTCGACTTTAGACGCAGGATGAAGTGACGCTT
>JAJPXU010000119.1 GCA_021205305.1 Lachnospiraceae bacterium | reverse complement strand
ACGGGGGACGCCCGTTTCTGCGGTACGACTGCCTCTATGTGCGGGATTGAGGCGGCGGAGCGCGGATTGCGCCAGGGCTGCCCGAAGGAGGAGACGGAGCTTGCGCAGGCGATTTCCCTGGATGTTATGCTGCACACGTATATGTTTTTTCTTTCCGGGATCCCGATTTTGTACAGCGGGGATGAAGTCGCGCAGAAGAACGATTACTCCTACAGAGAGGATCCGTGGAAGGCAGACGACTCCCGCTATATTCACCGCGGCAGGATGGACTGGGAAGCATTGGAGCGGCTCAAGGATGCGGATTCGACCGAGAGCCGGATCTTTTACCCGCTTGCCCGGCTGGAGGAGATACGCCGGACGTCGAAGGTCTTTGTCACAAACGCGGATGTCTGGACTGTAGAGACCGGAGACGATTCTGTATTAGGGATCGGTCGCTGTTTTGAGGGAGAAAAGGTGATCGGACTCTTTAATTTCTGTGAAAACGATAAAACCGCCTGGATTTCCGAGACAGATGGGATGTACGAGGATCTGTTAAGCAGCGTACGTATGCAGATGGTCAATGTAAAGCTGCCTGCGTATGGATTTCGTTATCTGCGGCGGTGTGCCTGCTGATCATCATTGATATCAGAAAAATGACTCTCAATATTTGGTAATTGAGGGTCATTTTTGCTATCTGAATTTCCGATAGCTGGCTATCGGAAAAAGGACTTTGACGAACGGCTGCGATCTGTTATAAGCTAAGTCTCAGAAAGGCAAATATATTGTTTCGCACAGATTTGCGGGAAGCAAGCCAGGTGCATATGGAGGAAAAAAGATGGAATTTTCAACGAAATTGCTGCATGGAAAAGAGGCAAAAGAATATCAGAATGGCTCTACCCTGCCCCCGATTTCACAGGTAAGCGCCTTTAGCTATGAAAGCTCGGAGGCATTGGAAAAGGTATTCCAGAACCGGGCACCGGGCTTCGCGTATACCAGGATCGGAAATCCTACGGTGGATGCGTTTGAAAGACGAATCTGCGAACTGGAAGGTGGAGTGGGCGCTGTAGCCTGTTCTTCCGGGATGGCTGCTGTTACGCTGTCGCTTTTGAACATCCTCCAGGCGGGGGATGAGGTGATTGCGGGAAGCGGACTGTTTGGCGGGACTATCGATCTGTTTGGAGATTTGGAAAGCTTTGGGATTACAACACGGTATGTTGAGCATGTGACGGTTCAGGAAATAGAACCGCTTATTAATGAGAGGACAAAGGTCATCTTTGGCGAACTGATCGGAAATCCGGCGTTGGATGTGATGGATGTCCGCCGTGTGGCGGAGCTTGCACATGCGAGGGGAATCCCGCTGATTGTGGATGCGACTACCGCAACTCCCTACCTGATCCGCCCGCTTGAATACGGTGCAGATATTGTTGTACATTCTTCCTCAAAATATATAAATGGCGGCGGAAATTCCATCAGTGGAATTATTGTGGATAGCGGGCACTTTAAATGGGACGTTGAGCGTTATCCCGGCATGCGGAGCTATTGTTCCTATGGACCATTTGCCTATATCGCAAAGCTGCGCAACGGAATCTGGAGAAATATGGGAGCCTGTCTTGCTCCAATGAACGCTTTTTTGAATGTGGTCGGTCTGGAAACGCTGGGTCTTCGGATGCAGCGAATCTGTGAGAATGCGCAGGCGCTTGCCGAGGCCATAGCGCAAATGGCCTGCGAAAAGGGCGGCGGCCTGTCAGTGAATTATCCAACGTTGAAGGAAAACCCCTATCACGCGCTGGCGGAAAGCCAGTTTGGCGGAAAGGGGGGCGGTGCGATCCTGACCATACGCGTCGGCTCGAAGGAGAAGGCGTACCAGATGATGGACAGCCTGAAATATGCGAAAAAGGCCACCAATATTGGCGATGTCCGTACCCTGGTCATCCATCCGGCGTCAACGATTTATGTACACGCATCGGAAGAGCAAAGAGCGGCAGCGGGAGTCTATGACGACCTGATCCGTGTCAGCGTAGGGATTGAGGATGCGAAGGATTTGATTGAGGATTTTACGACCGCGATAACAATGGTGGTAAAATGAACAGGAAGGAGCAAATAATAAAAAGTAGTTATCTGTAAAACAGATAACCAGTTATCGGAATCCGGAAATTGACGGATTCCTTTTTTTGTTGTATGATTACCTCATAGCATATAAAACCTATTAATTTAGTAGGAAAATGGAGGAACACATGAAACGGATATTTTTATCTGCGGGGGGAATCTGCAATTGTTGACGTCAGCTTGGCAATAGGAGAGAAGGCTATTGATGAAAATAGGAAGTAATTATGACCTGTATCAAGTGTTTTTTTGACAGAAGCATAGGAGGAAAATAGAAATGACAAGAATAACCAGAAGAGAATTTTTAAGCGGCTCGGCAGCAAGCTTATGCGCACTCGCGCTGGGTGTTGGCAGCGTACCGGTGTCTGCCGCAAGTGTGGAGATCACAAACGTTTCGTATGACCCGACCAGAGAGCTTTACGCAGCTTACAATGAGCTGTTTCAGGCACACTGGCTGGAACTGACCGGCGAGGAGGTCGAGATCGTACAGTCTCACGGCGGCTCCGGTAAGCAGGCGCTTGAGGTGGCGAACGGCCTTGAGGCGGATGTAGTGACATTGGCGCTGGAGGGTGATGTGGATACACTTGTAGATGCGGGGCTGATTGAAGAGGGGTACACCTCAGAATTTGATTTGGACAGCTCACCTTATACTTCGACGATTGTCTTTCTGGTACGCTCCGGTAATCCGAAGGATATTCAGGACTGGGATGACCTGCTGAATGAGGGTGTGGGTGTGATTACGCCGAATCCGAAGACTTCCGGTGGCGCGCGCTGGAATTATCTGGCGGCCTGGTACTATTTCGAGCTGCAGGGGCAGAGTGAGGAGGAGATTCAGGAGAGCATTAAGACACTGTATGAGAATGTTCTGGTACTTGATTCCGGTGCGCGCGGCGCGACGACGACATTCACAGAGAACGGACAGGGAGATGTGCTGATTGCCTGGGAAAATGAAGCATTTCTGGCACTGGAAGAGTATCCGGGTGAGTATGAGATTGTGGTTCCGTCGGTATCCATCCTCTGCCAGCCAACTGTAGCGATCGTAGATGAGGTCGTGGATGAGAGAGGCACAAGGGAGGTCGCGACTGAGTATCTGAGCTATCTGTATTCGGATGAGGCTCAGCGTCTGGAGGCAGAAAATTATTATCGCCCATCAAATGAAGAGATTCTTGCGGAGTACGCGACGGAGGATGAGAGCAATACGATCACCGAGATTCCGGAGGATGGCAAGTGGATTAATACGAATGTTGAACTGACGGACATCAGCCATTTTGGCGGATGGACAGAGGCGACAGAGACACACTTTGTGGACGGAGCTATTTTCGACAGTATCTATGAAGAGTAAGAATGTTTGTGAAGAACGGGCTGCCAACAAGGAAAGGTGGAACTCATTTGAAAGAAAAGAAGAGAAAAAAGAAACGGGTGATTCCGGGGTTTGGCCTTTCTCTTGGAATCGTGACGGCTATGCTGGGGCTGATCGTGGTCATTCCGCTTTGTACGCTGGTTATTTATTCCGCACAGCTCTCGTTTGCGGATTTCATCAGTACCGTGACCAGACCCAGGGTATTATCCAGCTACGCAGTCAGCTTCCGGACTGCTTTTGTCGCAGCGGTGATTGATGCGGTGATGGGTACGATCCTGGCCTGGGTACTGGTACGCTATGAGTTTCCGGGAAAAGAAATCATGAATGGGATTATTGAACTTCCATTTGCACTTCCGACGGCGGTCGCGGGTATTTCTCTTACCCATCTTACTACCACAAATGGCTGGGTAGGGAGTTTCTTTAACCGGTTTGGCATAAAGATCGCGTATACAACGACCGGTATTACGGTAGCCTTGGTGTTTATCGGAATTCCCTTTGTCGTCCGGTCAGTACAGCCGGTACTGGAAAGCCTTGATCCGCAGTTTGAAGAGGCGGCCAATATTTTAGGCGCAAGCAGTGGACAGACATTAAGACATGTGATCCTGCCGGAGATTTTTCCGGCATTGATCGCAGGCTTTACTACCTCATTCGCGAGGGGACTCGGAGAGTACGGCAGTGTCGTGTTTATAGCGGGAAATACGCCGTATAAGACCGAAATTGCCCCTCTGATGATTATGTCGGAGCTGCAGGAATACGACTATGCCAGTGCGACATCGATCGCTTTGGTGATGCTGCTGGCGGCTTTTGCAATCCTTTTTATTAATGCAGTGGTACAGAGCCGTGCATCACGTATCGTGAGCGGAATCGCATAGGAGGCGATTTTTATGAACACAAAGAAAAACTCGGGACCTGTAAAATGGCTGCTCATCGGAATCTGCGCGGTCTTTCTGATCGTCATGTTGGTGTTGCCGTTGATCTATGTCCTTGTGACCGCTTTCCGGGAAGGAGTCGGGGCATTCTGGGAGGCTGTGTCGGATGAGTATGCGGTAAAGGCAATTTTGCTGACAATTGAAGTGACTGTACTTACCGTGATTTTTAATACCATTTTTGGTATTTTCGCAGCCTGGCTGATCACCCGTTTCCAGTTCAGAGGAAAGAAAATTATTTCAACGCTGATTGATCTGCCGCTTACGGTGTCGCCAATCATCGCCGGATTGATCTATGTGCTGACCTTTGGGCGGCAGAGTGCATTATATCCGTATCTAAAAGAAGCCGGTATCCAGATTATTTTTGCAGTCCCTGGAATTGTGCTGGCAACGATTTTTGTCACGTTCCCATTTGTATCGAGGGAGATTATTCCGGTGCTGACTGCGAAGGGGACGGATGAAGAGGAAGCGGCAGCGCTGATGGGCGCCGGGGGATTTCGGATTTTTCGTGAAATCACGTTTCCGCATATCAAATGGTCGCTTCTGTATGGAATTGTCCTCTGCAGCGCCAGAGCGATGGGAGAGTTCGGCGCGGTATCGGTATTGTCCGGACATTTGCGAGGGAAAACCAATACCATGCCGCTTTATATCGAACTTTTGTACCAGGGATATGATTTCACAGGAGCGTTTGCGGTGTCGGCAATTCTGGTGCTGATGGCGGTGCTGATCCTGATCCTCCGCAGCGTGCTGGAACGAAGGGGAAAGCAGGAGAATCAGACGATATAGAATCTCAGGGAGAACGAAATGGAACAGCGAAACAACAAAACAGAAGCAGCAAACGAGAACTATCTGGAACTCAGAGGAATTAACAAGGCCTTTCAGGATTGCCAGGCATCACAGGATGTGAGTTTTGGTGTGGAAAAAGGGAGGCTGGTTGCCCTGCTTGGGCCGAGCGGAAGTGGGAAAACCACGATATTACGCATCATCGCCGGTCTGGAGACGGCGGATTCGGGTGAGATCCGGATTGATGGAAAGGATGTCAGCGATGTTCCTGCCAGCAAACGCGGCGTGGGTTTCGTATTCCAGAATTATGCGTTGTTCCGCTATAAGACGGTGTATGACAATATCGCCTTTGGCCTGAAGGTGAATAAATGGAAAACAAAAGACATCCGGGAGCGGGTAAATGAGCTGATCTCCCTGATCGGGCTGGAGGGACTGGAAAAACGCTATCCGAACCAGCTCTCCGGCGGTCAGAGACAGAGAGTTGCCTTTGCAAGGGCACTTGCGCCGAATCCGGAGCTGCTGCTTTTAGATGAGCCGTTTGCCGCGATTGACGCGAAAGTGAGACAAGAGCTTCGCGCCTGGCTGCGGGAAATGATTAATAAGGTCGGGGTGACCAGCATCTTTGTTACTCATGATCAGGACGAGGCGATCGAGGTGGCGGATGAGATTATCATCACCAATGCGGGTCGGATTGAACAGATCGGTTCACCGATGGAGATTTACCGCAATCCGGATACCGCTTTCGTCGCGGAATTCATGGGACATCCGACTCGGATTGACAATATCGGAAGTTTCAGTGGGTTCGGGCAGCTTGGTTCGGAATACCACGCTGTCATCCGGCCGGAGAATGTGAGTATTTCCAAAGAAGGGGAGACACTCCGTTATGAAATTTCCACAGAGGAAGGGATCGTCGAGCGCGTGCTCTTCCGCGGACGCGAGATTGACCTGTGGGTGAGGATTCACGGGATTCTTGTGCAGGGGATGCGGAAAATTGAAGAGGCGCCGGTGCAGGAAGGGGAAAAAGTCCGGGTATTTATCTACCGCGCCTATGTGTTTAGCGAAGATCAGAAGGTACAGATCGTTGGAAATTCGCTGATCAACACAGAAGAGACGGTGATCATATGACCCTTGAAACAAAAGTGCTTTCTACAGACATCCTCATCATCGGCGGTGGAACGGCGGGGTGCTATGCCGCTTACATCCTTGGACAGAGATCCGATTATCATGTTTTGATCGTGGAAAAAGCGAATATCCGGCGCAGCGGCTGTCTTGCGGCAGGGGTAAATGCGCTGAATGCCTATATTACGGACGGGCACACGCCGCAGGATTACGTAGATTACGCCAAAAGGGACGCCCAGGGGATTGCGCGGGAGGATCTGCTTTTGTCCATGTCCGGGCGCCTCAATGAGGTGACGGAAGAACTGGAGCGGCTTGGGCTGGTCATTTTGAAAAATGAGGACGGCAGCTATGCCTCACGTGGATGGCGCAATATTAAGATTAACGGAGAAAACATCAAACCGCTGTTGGCGAACGCAGCATCTTCTCAGCCGAACGTGGCGGTTTTGAATCATGTCAATATTACAGATTATTTTCTGGAAGATGGCACAGTGCGAGGAGCATATGGATTTGATGTGAATGCTCCCGTGTTTTACGAGATTCACGCGAAAGCGGTACTGATTGCGACCGGCGGGGCATCAGGTCTCTATCGCCCCAATAATCCCGGATTCTCGAGACACAAACTCTGGTATCCTCCTTTTAATACCGGGGCCGGCTATGCAATGGGTATCCTGGCCGGGGCGGAGATGACGACCTTTGAGATGCGCTTTATCGCTCTGCGATGCAAGGACACGATTGCCCCGGTCGGGACGATCGCCCAGGGAATTTCCGCCGTTCAGGTGAATGCCAAAGGGGAGAAGTACGAAAATCGCTATGACCGTACGACATCCGGGCGGCTGTATGGGACGGTTACGGAAAACCGCGAGGGGCGCGGCCCCTGCTTCCTGAAAACGGCAGGAATTTCCAAAGAACAGGAGACGGATTTATACAAAGCGTATCTGAATATGGCTCCATCGCAGACTTTAAAGTGGCTGGAGGACGAATGCGGACCGTCAGGGAAGAATGTGGAGATCGAAGGGACGGAGCCATACATTGTGGGAGGTCATACTGCAAGCGGATACTGGGTTGATGAAAATCGCCGGACGACGCTTCAGGGGCTTTTTGCTGCGGGGGACGTGGCGGGAGGCTGCCCGCAGAAATATGTCACCGGCGCGCTGGCTGAAGCGGAGATTGCGGCGGAGGCGATGATGCGCTACCTGTCAGATAGCGTTTTCGGGAATTGCGCGGTGGGGGAGCATACGAAGACGCAGAAGGGTTCTCACGAGCAGAAGAGTGGGTACGCATATGCTGGTGCGGGCAGAAAGGATGATTCGGATAGATTCGAGGAGGATAGTCCGAAGAAAAAGCAGGAATATGAAGCATATCTTTCAAAATCTCGTACTGTAATTGATATCGATCAGGCGGAGGAAGCCATGCAGGCAATTATGGATCAGTATGCAGGCGGCATCCGCACAGATTACCGATACAGTGAAACTGGATTAAAGGAGGCCGACCGCAGAATCCGGCTGCTGCAGGAGGAGATTCCCTCTCTTCGGGCGGAAACCATGTATGATCTGCTGCGTATCTATGAGCTTCGGGAACGTCTGGTGGTGTGTCGGACGCTTCTCGCTCATATGGCGGCAAGAAAAGAGACACGCTGGCATGGATTTGCGGAGAATACAGACTATCCCAGGACAGATCCGCGGTTTGAAAAATATGTTAATTCAAGATATCGGAACGGGCAGATTGAGATCCTTTACCGGGATATCAAAACAGGGGATGGGGGAGAAAAAACATGAGTATCCGGATTGATGCGGGAAAATGTGCGGGCTGCGGCAGATGTGTGGAAGCCTGTCCGGGAAATCTGCTCGCAGTGGGTGTGGATGGCAGAACTTTTATCCGACAGGAACGCGACTGCTGGGGCTGCGCTTCCTGTTTAAAGGAATGCCCTTTTGGGGCGATTCAATATTATCTCGGTGCGGATATCGGCGGACGCGGCGCTGTGCTTTCGGTAAAAAAAGAAAAAAGCGTGCTGTGTTGGCAGGTTACGGATGCGCACCAGAATTGTCAGGAAATCCTTGTGGATTCCAGAGAGGCGAACCGATACTGAATCGCAGATAAAGATTTCACGGTTATACAGAACGGATTTTTGCACTTGCTGTGAAGACTGCGTGAAAACGTATAGCAGGATTCCAACGAATGCCTGAGAGAATCTGGTATGAAACGAGCAGAAAGAGAATGATCAGGGAGACAGATATTATGTACAATTTATCGCATTTGGATGAACTGGAGGCAGAGGCGATTTACATCATGCGGGAAGTAGCCGCGGAATGCGAAAAACCGGTAATGCTTTATTCGATCGGAAAGGACAGTTCCGTGATGCTTCACTTGGCTATGAAAGCATTTTATCCGGAAAAACCTCCATTTCCGTTTCTTCATATTGATACGACATGGAAATTCCGGGAGATGATCGAGTTCCGCGATCGGATCGCGAAGAAAAAAGGAATTGAAATGCTGGTGTACACAAACGAAGAGGGCGTCCGCCAGGGAATCAATCCATTCGACCATGGTTCGGCTTATACGGATATCATGAAGACGCAGGCATTAAAACAGGCGCTTCAAAAGTATGGCTTCACCGCGGCATTTGGCGGCGGGCGCAGGGACGAGGAAAAATCCCGGGCAAAGGAACGGATTTTCTCCTTCCGCAATGCCGAGCAGGCATGGGATCCGAAAAATCAGCGCCCGGAAATGTGGAAGCTATATAATACGAAGATACACAAGGGGGAGAGCATGAGGGTATTCCCCTTATCCAACTGGACAGAAAAGGATATCTGGCAATATATCCGTCAGGAAAACATAGAGATCGTTCCTCTTTATTTTGCGGCTGAGCGTCCCGTGGTTTATCGGGATGGCAATATCATTATGGTAGATGACGACCGGCTGAAACTGCGTCCGGGAGAAGAGATTGTGAAAAAAAAGATCCGCTTCCGCACTCTTGGCTGCTATCCGCTGACGGGCGGGGGCGAATCCGACGCGGATACACTGGATGCGATTATTGAAGAAACTTTGAGCGCGGTGGAATCGGAGCGGACCAGCCGCGTCATCGACCATGAGGAAAGCGGCAGCATGGAGCGCAGAAAAAGGGAGGGGTATTTTTAATATGAAGGGACTGCTGAAATTTATTACCTGCGGAAGTGTGGATGACGGAAAATCTACCCTGATCGGACATATTTTATACGACTCCAAGCTGATTTATGCGGATCAGGAGCGCGCGCTGGAGCTGGATTCTAAGGTCGGCTCCAGAGGCGGGGCAATTGACTATTCTCTTTTGCTGGATGGACTGATGGCGGAGCGGGAGCAGGGAATCACGATTGATGTGGCCTACCGCTATTTTACAACCGAACAACGCAGCTTTATTGTGGCGGATACGCCAGGGCATGAGGAGTACACACGCAATATGGCGGTAGGGGCTTCCTTTGCAGATCTTGCGGTGATCCTGGTGGATGCCACGCAAGGCGTTCTCGTGCAGACCAGACGCCATGCCCGCATTTGTGCCATGATGGGAATCCGTTATTTTGTTTTTGCGGTAAACAAGATGGACCTTGTGGATTACAGCGAAGAACGTTTTCGGGAGATTGAAACGCAGATTGAAAACTTAAAAACGGAGCTTGGACTTTTCAATATCCGGATCATTCCGGTTTCTGCAACGGAAGGAGATAATGTGACCGTAAAGTCTGCTAATACCGGCTGGTATGACGGCCCGGCTCTTTTGACATATCTAGAGCAGGTAGACGTCGCGGAGGATGCGGATGGCACTCCTGACGGACAGCGAAGAGCGCACCTGGCAGGTGAAAACGGAGGGCAGGATTCGGCGGCAGAGAATCCTTTCTATATGCCGGTACAGCGGGTCTGCAGACCCACTCATGAATTCCGCGGCTTTCAGGGACAGGTTGAGGAGGGCATCATTCGGATTGGGGATGAAATCACAGCGCTCCCGAGCCGGGAAAAAGCACATGTGAAACGCATTCTGGCGGGCGATAGCGAGAAATCAGAAGCTTTTCGCGGACAGCCTGTGACAATCCAGCTTGACCGGGAAGTGGATGTCTCACGCGGTTGCGTATTGACTGCGGGAGCGCGTTTATCCATCGCCTCCGGTGTCACTGCGGATATCTTGTGGATGGATGATGAGCCTTTGATAAACGGAAAAGCCTATTTCATAAAAATCGGAACCCGGCTGGTTCCGGGACAGGTGCGCCAGATTCGCTACAGCACGGATGTCAATACGGGGGAGAAGCGTCGGACAGAACATTTGTGGAAAAACGAGATCGGTTCTGTGGAAATCGCATTTGCCGACAGTGTCGTGCTGGATCTGTTTTCCAGACATAAGAGTCTGGGGGAACTGATTCTGATCGACCGCATTACAAATATGACTTCCGCCTGCGGAGTCATCACTTCCACGACACAGGATCTGCATGAAAACAAGTCGGTTACGACCATGAAACGGGCATTATTGAACGGGCACACGGCGGCTATCGTTCAGTTTTCACCGGAGGAAGATGGAATCACGCTGCAGCTTGTGCAGGAGGTGGAATACAGGCTATACACGGAAGGAAGAAGAACCTTCCTTTATCAGCCTTGTCCAGATGATGACCTGGATCGGATTCTGGAGCTTTTAACGGAAGCTGGTTTGATCGTACTTTTGGTGGAAAACCCGGGAGTACATATTGCGGAGAATCCATCTGTCTATACCGGATGGAAGGATGTGGATATTCGCTCTGCAAGTGAGATCGCAATGGCGATCCTTCGGGAAACATCGCTGGTATCAGAGGGTACACAGGATGGCGGGTATCTGTAACAGAGAAAGGAGAAGAGGCATGGCAGTTGATTACGCTACTCTGAAAAAAGGCGGCTTTATGCGCCAGAAGCAAAAAGACCATTTTTCTCTGCGTCTGCAGGTGGTGGGCGGTACGCTTACGGCGGAGAATCTCGCGAAGATCGCCGAGGTGGCGGAAAAATATGGAGAGGGTTATGTACATCTGACCTCACGCCAGGGAGTGGAAATTCCCTTTATCAAATTAAAGGACATTGATTCGGTGAAAGCAGAGCTTGCAGATGGCGGCTGTAGGCCCGGCGTCTGCGGGCCGCGCGTCCGTACTGTGACGGCCTGCCAGGGAAATACGGTCTGTCCGAGCGGAAATATTGACTGTCAGGATATTGCGAAAAAGCTGGATCAGCGCTACTTCGGCAGAGAGCTTCCCCATAAATTTAAATTCGGAGTCACAGGCTGCCAGAACAACTGCCTGAAAGCAGAGGAAAATGATGTGGGGATCAAAGGGGCGCTGAATGTAAAATGGCGTCAGGAAGACTGTATCGGATGCGGAGTCTGTGAGCAGGCCTGCCGCTCCCACGCGATTACCATGGAGGACGGAAAGGTTACGGTGGATTACGAAAAATGCAATTACTGCGGAAGATGTGCAAAATCCTGTCCGACCGATGCCTGGGACGCGGAAACGGCATACATTTTATCGTTTGGCGGCACGTTCGGCAACAGTATTTGCAAAGGGGAATCGCCCCTGCCTCTTATTACAACCGAAGAGCAGCTTTTTGCCGTCACTGACGCGGCGATTCAGTTTTTTGGGGACAACGCGAATGCCGGAGAGCGGTTTAAGTTCACGATTGATCGTGTCGGAAAAGAGAAATTTTGCGAGGTGCTGAAAGCGGCATACGATGGAGCAGCGAATCCGGCCTGAATCATGCACAGTTGCTGGAACTTTTTGTCAGCTGGAACGGGTATATGGGCAGCGTGAAAGGGCAAAACTTAGTTTTCAGATTGGCTTATCAGTCAAAAAACAGGGGAACTGTGAACATACAAAAAGTCACAGAAACAGGAGTCCAAATAGAAGGAGGAAAATGGAATGGCGGAATTTCAGGTAGATGGGTCAGTAGATATCACGGATGTCGTCTGCCCGGTGACGTTTGTGAAAGCAAAAGTAGCGTTGGAGGAACTGGAGGATGGGCAGATTCTTTCTATTCATTTGAATGGGGGAGAGCCGGTTCAGAATGTTCCGAGAAGCATAAAAGAAGAGGGACATCAGGTCCTGAAGCTGACCGACAATAAGGACGGCACGTTCGAGCTGATCGTGAGAAAGTGCGGATAGAGACAGCGCTTTGAAACAACTGGCGCGGCTTTCACGGCAGCTGGCAGAAAGAAAAAGAACGGGAAAGGGTGAAGGAGAATGGCGGAAAAGATTGATAGTACAAGCTTTCGGGAAAAGGTACTGGAGAATGGGAAACTGTCCCTGATCGATTTTTATTCAGACAGCTGCGTTCCCTGCAAGCGCATGGCGCCGGTACTGGCCGAACTGGAGGAAGAGCTTAACGCAGAATTTGGCGACCGGGTGTTTGTCGGAAAAGTAAATGTCGCGTGGAATTCGGAGCTTGCTGCCGAGTATCACGTCCTTTCCGCGCCGACGTTTCTTTTCCTGAAGGACGGAAAGGAAGTTGGCCGGCTTGGCGGCGTGCAGCCAAAGCCTGTGCTGGAGATGGCGGTGAGAGAGTGTCTGCAGATATGACTTCCGCGAAGCAACGAGCCAGGCAGCCGAAGGTATAAGGAATTTCATCGGTTTAAACGAGTGCCTGACCGGGATGCATCTTTTAGGGCGCAGAGCACAGTTGCAAATCAGAATAATGGAGGAGAGATCATGAAAATTGTTGTTGCAGGTACAGCAAAAGAAGTAAAGGATGGAATTACGATTGCTGAATTGATCAAATCAGAGGATGTGGAAATGCCGGACTATGTCAGCGTTTCCGTAAATGAGGAATTTGCGGAACGTGCCACTTTTGAAACTGCGGCGCTGAAGGAGGGCGACGTGGTAGAATTCCTGTATTTTATGGGAGGTGGCTGCTGATGGGGGTACAAAAGGATACGAATACTGACAGTGCCGAAAATGCTTCGCGTCCGGCTGATGCTCCGGTCTCGCGCTGGATGGCGTCAAATGAGCAGCTTGAGCGTTATTCCAGACATATCATTTTAAAAGAAATCGGTGTAAAGGGTCAGAAAAAACTGTTAAATGCGAAAGTGCTGATCATTGGCGCCGGGGGCTTAGGGGCTCCTGCGGCCATGTATCTGGCCGCTGCGGGAGTCGGGACAATCGGTATCGCAGATGCAGATGAGGTGGATCTTTCGAACCTTCAGAGACAGATCATTCATTCGACAGAGGACCTGGGGAAAGCGAAGGTTCTGTCTGCGAAAGAGACGATGAACCGGATGAATCCAGATGTGCAGGTAAATACATACCGCACATTTGTGAGCGCGGAAAACATCATGGATCTGATCAGAGACTATGATTTTATTATTGACGGGACCGATAATTTCCCGGCAAAATTTCTGATCAATGATGCCTGTGTGATGGCCGGAAAACCATTTTCTCACGCGGGAATTATCCGATTTAAAGGACAGCTGATGACTTACGTGCCGGGGGCGGGCCCCTGCTATCGCTGCGTATTTAAAAATCCGCCGCCCAAAGATGCGGTTCCGACCTGCAAACAGGCGGGTGTGATCGGAGCCATGGGCGGCGTCATTGGCAGTCTTCAGGCGATGGAAGCGATCAAATATATCACGGGAGTTGGAGAACTGTTGACTGGTTACCTGCTGACTTTTGATGCAATCAAAATGGACTTCCGGAAAATCCGTCTTCCAAAAGCGGACGGCTCCTGTGCGGTTTGCGGGACACATCCGACGATCACAGAACTGATTGATTATGAACAGACAGAATGCGGAGGTATCTGACGATAGCCGTGCAGCATTCAGAAAGACGGTTTGCGGCCTGCATACAATCGTTTTGAAATATTCTACTAAAAGAAAAGAAATGGGGATAACGAGTCATGACGATTCATCTGAAAAGAGAAGATTACGATAAGATGATTTCCCATGCTTTCGCACAGATTCCGGAGGAGGCCTGTGGCCTGATTGGCGGGAGAATCGAAGGGGGAGAAAAATATATTGAAAATGTGTATCTTCTTACCAATATTGATCATTCCAGGGAGCATTTTTCACTGAATCCAAAAGAACAGCTTTCGGCAGTCAGGGATATGCGTAAAAATGGATGGGAACCGCTTGGAAACTGGCATTCCCATCCGGAGTCTCCGTCACGCCCTTCCCAGGAGGACATACGGCTGGCTTTTGACAGCAGCGCGAGCTATCTGATCCTGTCATTGGAAAATCAGACAGCTCCGGTTCTGAATTCTTTCCACGTAGAAAAAGGTGAAGTGGAAAAGGAAAATCTGGTGTTGGAATGAACGACATACGTCGTTTACTATATTTATGTAAGAGACTGTAGTAAGGAGGGGATGACAGCAATGACTCTGCAACAGTTACGATATGCCCTTGCGATTGCCGATCACGGTTCTATAAATGGCGCTGCAAAAGAGTTATTTATTTCCCAGTCCAGTCTTTCCGGGGCAATAAAGGAATTGGAAAATGAAATTGGCTTCAATATTTTTGTACGCACGAACCGGGGAATCCTGCTGACTGGGGAAGGCGAAGAGTTTTTAAACTATGCGAGAGGGGTATCCGAGCAGTTTGGTCTTCTTTATGAGCGTTATGTGGAGAAGCGCGCAAAAGAGAAATTCAGCGTATCCATGCAGCATTATACATTTGCGGTAAAAGCCTTTATTGATACCATAAAAACGGCTGGAATTGACTGCTATGAGTTTGCTGTGTATGAAACAACGACAGCAGAGGTAATTGAAAATGTGAAGAACCTGAAAAGCGAAATAGGAATTCTGTACCGCAGCGAATTTAATGAAAAGGCGCTGACAAAGATAATTTCTGAAAATGGCCTTGAATTCGTGGAATTATTTCAATGTGACACATATGTCTACCTCTGGCATCGGCATCCCCTGGCGGAAAAAGACTGCATTTCCATGCAGGAGCTTGCGCCTTTCCCATGCCTGGCATTTGACCAGGGAAAAAACAATTCCTATTACTTTGCGGAAGAGATGAACAGTACATATGAATATGAACGGCTGATTCACGCAAGTGATCGGGCTACATTGCTGAATCTTATGGTGGGTCTGAACGCATATACACTCTGTTCCGGTATTATCTGCGAAGAACTGAACGGAAAGGATTATAAAGCAATTCCGCTTGTCGAGTCAGAAAAAATCTGCATCGGTTATGTGAAGCAAAAAGGAATAAAAATCAGTCCAATCGGAGAAGTGTACATACATGCCCTCAAACATTATTCTGATTGAGCGTGTAAAAGAATGATGCAAATCAGGAAGGAATTCGACCGGATTGACGAGATTATGGCAGAATGAAACTGATGGGCAGAAACTGCATATTTTTATTTAAATAATGTGGTAAGGGGGCCCCACTTGTGGGAGGATTCCTTGCCACTTAACGCAAATGGCGTAAAAATGGCGTAAAACCCGGAAAAACACCGCTTTTGAAGGACGAAAAAGATGCCCGGATACCCGAAAAACCGCGTAGATTCAACGTTTCCGAGAAACGAGCAAAAAGTGGAAGAAAAAAATTAGCACTCACCTCTTGACAGCGCTAACAATTAGTGTTATAACTCCCATAGAACAAAGGAAGAGAGATGGAAAATAAAAACAGATTTCATTTCGAATCCGGTTCCAATACAGATAAAAACAAAATGGTTGTGTATAATAAAAGGAGAGATGACATATGTTGAGACCAAGTATTTATAGAGAAAATTTGTGGGATGAGTTTTTCGATGATTTCTTTCATGAGCCGTTTTACCGTACAAGCGCATCCAGAGGGCAGACAGACCTTAAGTGGCAAGGAATCCTCCCACAAGTGGGTCCCTCCTTACCACATTTGATGAGAACGGATGTGAAAGAGAGCGACAGCGATTATGAGCTGACGATGAATCTTCCGGGAATCAAGAAGGAGGATGTGAAGGCTGAGCTGAAGGATGGATATCTGACAATCCAGGCATCCACGAACACAAATAATGATCAGAAAGACAGCAGTGGTAAGTATGTTCGCCGTGAACGCTATGCTGGCACCTTCAGCAGATCCTTCTACGTGGGAGAAGATGTGAAGCAGGAAGACATCAAGGCAAAGTTCGAGAACGGCACTTTGATCCTTACAGTGCCGAAGAAAGTCCAGCAGCCGGTAGTTGAAGAAAATCAGTATATTGCCATTGAGTAATGGAATATGCAGCGGATAGGCTGCAAATGATTTTCCTCTTCTCTGCGGTGTGACCCTGAGCGGGTGCACCGCTTTTTTTATTTCGCGCTTTTTTTCCGTTTAACGAGGGATTCAATCAAAGAAGTAATATTAAATGTGTATTATGATTCGAGGGAGTGCCTGACAGCGTGTGGGGGCTGCCAGGCGTGAGTTATGAAATGACGTTGGAATGAATCCAACATCTACATATTGTTTAGCACGGATTTTTGACCAAAATATGTCAGATTTATAAAATTTCAAATAGCGACTTCTTTGTTGAAGCGGCTTGTTTTTTATGGTAAGATGGATTCGGTTTACAGACTCAGAATAAAGAGTGAACCGTAGGTTTTTCCCGTGATGTAGAAGAAAGTGAGGATAAAAGGATGCAGAAAGTATATGAGTTTCTAAAGGATGCAGGCACGTATTATCTGGCAACTGTTGACGGGGATCAGGCGAGGGTCAGACCGTTTGGCACAATTCACATTTATGATGGCAAACTCTATATTCAGACAGGAAAGACGAAAGATGTGGCAAAACAGATAGCGGCGAATCCGAAAGTGGAAATCTGCGCAATGTCAAAGGGGGACTGGATTCGCGTTTGCGGTACCTTGGTATTAGATGAACGAGTAGAAGCACAGGAATCTATGCTGGACGCCTATCCGAATCTGAGAAAAATGTATACGACAGGTTCGGAGGGAAATACGGCTGTATATTATTTTAAGGATGCTGTAGCGACGATTTCATCCTTTAGCCATGAGCCGGAAATCATTCGTTTCTAAACAAAATTATTAAGGCAGGGTGGGTAGCGGCGTTATGGACAATCTTCGCTGTATGCGGGAAACGCCCCCTCACGTACGTTCGGGGGCAGGACGTGCCAGTCATGTAGAAAACGCTTCGCGTTTGACTGGCACTGTGGAACGAATTACATATCAGAATGCGGAAAATGGTTTCTCTGTGATCAAATGCCGCGCAAAAGGCTACAGCGACCTGGTGACGGTGGTTGGAAATATGCCGGATGTTCATGTCGGCTCGGTACTTTCTATGCAGGGGCAGTGGAAGATTGATGGCAAGTATGGGCGGCAGTTTTCTGCAGAAAAGTGGGAAGAAACATTGCCGGCTACAACTTACGGGATTGAAAAATATCTGGGCAGCGGTCTGATTAAAGGTGTTGGTCCGAAGTTTGCGAAACGGATTGTTCAGCAGTTCGGAAAGGATACTCTGGAAGACCGCTTTATACGCCTGCGAAGCGGTATCATGTATACGCTTAACAAGCTTTCGGAAAGTGGACATTGTTATGCGGGCCGGGAGCAGCTGATTGATGCTGCTGTGAAGCTCTTGGATAAAGACTGGCTCCTGTAGAGCCAAAGAATGATGGAAAGCAGACTCCAATGAAAGGACATCCCGTTTTCATAGCGCAGCACGCGACCGGTTGCTGTTGCAGAGGCTGTCTGGAAAAATGGCATAGAATACCGAAAGGGAAAGAGTTGTCGGAAGAACAGCAGAAATATGTTGTAGATGTTTTGATGGTGTGGATTGAGAGACAGATGAAAGTGAATGAAGGGAGTCAAAATCTGACATGATACAGCCGATTATGAAAGATGTAATTTTTTTGTCGCAGAAAGCGGAGCCGGCCACTCCGGAAGATAAGCAGGTGGCTATGGAGTTGCTCGACACCTTAAAGGCACACGAAGGGGAATGTGTCGGGATGGCGGCTAATATGATATGTCCGTGATTTGCGAAGCAAATCATGGACGTAGGCCGAGCCATCGCCGATAGGCGATTTTGCATGGCGAGGCTCTCCTTGCTGAGATGGATGTGATCGCTGCGCGGGAAGAGTCTTATGCGGCAATGAAACGCAGTACAAACGGCGGAGGCGAGAACTCTCCGATGCTGGAAGCGGAGGATGATTATTACGAGTTATTTTTCGCAGAATTATAGGGTATGAGGAAAAATAGCCGAAGCAAGGTAATGAAAGAAGATGGACATTGAACAGGCAAAGCAAATCCTTGGGATTACAGAAGAAGATGACGGAAGAACAGCTAAGATAAAGTTTCGGAGACTGATTGGGCGATATCATCCCGATGTGGCGGGAACGGATTCGAAAGAACTCCAGGAACTGTCACAGAAGATTAATGCTGCGTACTCACTGCTCAAAAATGAAGAATTTTTCCTGACGAAAGCTGTTAGAAAAGACATTTGGAAAGAGAAGGTAAATGAGTTTGTATTTACCGCAAGAAATGTTTATGCTCCTTATCATATGGATATTGATTCTGAAGGCTTGTACCAGAAAATAACCCACGGAAAATATATGTGGGACCCTGACGAGGAAGAATTCTCATTGTTTTTGCGGAGCATTTATCATGCCGCGCGCGATTTACTGGATGCAGTCGAAGCGGAATGCAATGTGACTGGAAATACAGATACGCTTCGCATCTCCAGTCAGGAACGTTTGTTTCACTGTCTGGCAATGCAGTTTGTGGAACCGGCAGACTGTCTTCCTAAAATAGCCGAACCGGATAAGGTTGATAAAGAGAACCGCAAAATATATCGTTTTCGCGCCTATGTCGGGGAAAAGCAGAATCTGGATATTATGAGAAGAATTGCTTCATTGCGTGCCAATGAAAACATTTATCCGGTGGCACTCCGAACCGGACGATTGATGATTGCTGATAAAAGTGGAGGCAGTCTTGGACATCTTTCTTTCGCAGAGGATGAACTGTATTATTGCCTGTATCCATTTATGAGTGCGCATATGGCTCAAGTCAGGCTGACTGTAAAGATGGTTCAGAAAAATAAGGGAAATTATCTGCGCCATGCAAAAGCAGAGATAGAGTTTCTGATACGACTGAGTAAAGAGGCAGACAGTTATCGAAATCCAGATATGAATGGAAGGATAGAGAAAATTTTGTCTGATTATCGGAATCAGCTTCGGGGAGCTGCATATGCTGGAAGGTTATAAAGCAGGTTAATGGGGTTTATGAAACCTGCCGCATACAGGATTATGCATACGAACACAGGTGACAGGATGCGTGCTACTGTGAAATAAGGGCTTTTCAACTGGTGCAGCCGGACTGCGTAGATCATCTGCACGAAGAAAAACAGCAGCAAACCAAATATGTAATACTGATCAAGCACCAGCAGGAACAGGTCGGCCAATGCCGTAAGCGTCAGGGCAGCCGGAACCAGCTTGTCCTTGTTCTGGTAGGACAATGAAAAGAAGCAGCAGAGCAGAATACCGACATATTTCCATCCAATGCTTGCCTGATATTGGCCAATCAGATCCAGTGACAAAAATACTACGTATAAAAAACTTTCTATAGCTAAAATCGCAGGAGATGAAAGAATGCAGGTATATCCGGGGCAGCGAGTGTAAGTAAGACGCTGAGCGGCCTCACGAAGGGAAAAACATATTATGTGCGTATCCGGACCTATAAGACAGTCAACGGAAAAACTTATTACAGTGCCTGGAGCAGCAAGAAATCGGTAAAAATCAGCAAATGACAGCAAGTAGTAGCTATAAAAGTTTCGTGAAAGGCAGATATATGACATACGATTTGGGACGCTTCCTGAAAGCACAGGAAAAATCATATACAAGGGCATTGCAGGAGATAAAAGAAGGCAGGAAGGTGAGCCATTGGATGTGGTACATTTTCCCGCAGGTACAGGGATTAGGGTACAGTCCGACCGCACAGTATTATGCGATCTCTGGCCTGGATGAAGCCAGGACGTATGCCAGCCACTCTGTCCTTGGTGCTCGCCTGCGTGAAATATCGGAAGCGCTGCTGGATGTGGAGTCTTCGGACGCGGAGGGAGTAATGGGATGGCCGGATGACCTGAAGCTGCGTTCGTCCATGACGCTCTTTTCCCTTGCTGATCCAGATTGTGATATATATCAGAAAGTGCTGGATAAGTTCTTTGGCGGGGAGAAAGACCAGAAGACGGTGGCACAAACGATTAACCCAGATGGAAACGCTAACGCTTTAGGAGATCAGAAAAATCAGAATGAAATGCAGAATTCTACGCATCAGAAAATGTAGTAATTGCAACAGGTTATTTCTACGCAAAATGCGCTAAAACGTACAGATTTTGGAACAAATGCAAACAAGATAGGAGGCACGATATGGCTCAATTTCAGGTGTTGGATGATTTTTTGGAAGAACTGGTAACCTATGGACCTGCGGGATGCGGGTGCGCGGTTGCCCAGGATGGGAAGATTCTGTATGAAAACTATTACGGCTATGCCGACATGGATAACCAGGTGCCGATCACGGCTGATTCTGTATACCGGCAGTTTTCCACGACGAAAATAATTATAGTCACGGCAGCTATGATACTTTTCGAAAGAGGAAAGTTCCTGCTGACAGACCCAATCAGCGAATACTTTCCGGAATGGAAGGATACGATGGTTGCTGATACGCAGGAAGATGGCTCTGTTATTATTCGTCCAGTAAAACGGCCAATCCAGGTACAGGACTGCTTTAATATGGCAATGGGAATTGGATACGGTGGGGAAGATTATACGCACAAGATGGCAGCTAAAGTACGCGAGGATTTAAAGGCGATGAAGGGGAAATATACGCTCCGGGATGACATCCGTGCGATGTCAAAAGTCCCGATCCAGTTTGACCCTGGTACGAGATGGTTGTATGGTTTTGGACATGAACTTGTCGCTGGCCTGATCGAGGTGACGTCTGGAATGACAGTTGGCGAATTTTTGAAAAAAAAGATTTTTGAGCCGCTGCAGATGGATAGTACTGGCTACCGGTATTTTGGAAATATTAGAGAAAGAATGGTGACTGTATACCACAGGGATGAAACGGGAAATAGGATTTCCATTGACGGGCCAATGGACGACCTGCACGAACCGGATGCGGTATACGAAGGAGGCGGCGCAGGGTTGTTCTCTACGGTTGGGGATTACCTGAAGTTTTCGCAGATGATGGCCTGCGGCGGTGAATACAAAGGGGAACATATTATCGGACGGAAGACCATTGACCTGATGCGGCAGAACCGCCTGAATGAGCAGCAGCTTAAAGACTTCCACAGCGGCCCTTATCTGGATGGATACGGGTACGGCTTGGGTGTCAGAACGCTCATGGATCCTGCAAGGGGCAACAATGCTTCTGTAGGCGAATTTGGCTGGACAGGTATGGCGGGTACATATGTATCCATTGACCCGGCTGAGAAAGTATCGATTGTATATATGCACAACATGATTCCGAATATGGAAGAATACATCCATCCCCGTGTACGGAATATCGTTTACGGAGCATTGGAATGATAAAACTGCACCAACCTGGTGCAGAAATTAAGAAAATACATAATGCCCTGTTAATGTGCTGGCTTGTTGGATGAAACTCCCTGAAAAGTCCCAGTAGAAAGCTGCCAGCTGCGATAAAGAGGTTTTAATATCCTGCGCACCTCGGAAGTAGAGTATCTAGAAAGGCTGGTGCATCGTACATAGCCTTTTAGTGAGCACATCCTACACAACGTGCACAAACTTCAGAGGTGCCTGGCGCTCGGAACGGAGGGGCTTCTACTACCTGAATGACGGAAAGGTCGATGTCGGAAGTCCTTCTCCAACCCACCAGTGTGTCACTTCCTCCAATTCGTGAAAACCTTCTACCCGGATGACATGCCAGCCAAAGGTTTTTCACTTTCCAATAACCAAGGGTTTAAGCAGTTTGCGGAAATTTCCTTATAATATATTTAAACGAGTTTTCCGCAAACTACGTTTCCAAGAATCAGAGGAAGAAATCTTTAAACGTTACCGATGCCCCTGCCTGAAGGTCAAATAGGCTGTTCGGCGAAAGGAACAACTTCACGGTGGGTTTGTCATCCGGGCAAAAGCGGCCGGTTGTTGGCCGCTTACAAGGGTCTTTAGGGTTTACAATCCCAGGCATCGAGATGATTGCAGGCTTCCTCTTTTGATTATAAACAGGGGATTGATTGAGAAGCAAGCTATGAATTACAGTAAAGAAGATGCGGTCAGGATAGTAGTTTCCTGTGCGGAGAATTATAAGCTTGCACATGGACGATTGCATATGTATAATATGACTTGCAAGAAGTCCGCGGCGCTGGCGGCGGTGAACTTTGCTAGTCAACGACAGAATCGTCAGATTCTGGAGTGTTATTGGATATCGTAGAGAGGAGGTTACAGCACATGGGAATCTACTTGAATCCCGGAAACAGGGGATTTCAGACAATATTAAATGGAACCTACGTGGATAAAACGGGTCTGATTGATTTCGTAAACCGGACAATCAATACTCCTCGGAAGTTGACAAGCTTCAGTCGTCCTCGCCGTTTTGGAAAGTCATTCGCTGCGAAGATGCTCTGCGCCTATTATGATAAGAGCTGTGATTCACATTCCCTTTTTGAAGGGTTGGAAATAGCGAAGAAGAATTCGTTTGAAGAGTATCTTAACAAGTACGATGTGATTTATCTTGATATTACCTGGTTTATCACCCGCTCCAGGAATAAAGGGGAAAATGTGGTTCTTGATATTCAGACAGCAGTGATAGATGAACTTAAGAAGTCTTTTCTGAATTGCGTAGATGAGAATGAAACATTCCTTCCGGACGCTCTTTTGTCTATCAGCCATAAGATGGGCAATCAGTTCATTGTTATAATAGACGAATGGGATGCTCTTTTTCGTGAAGCAAAAAATGATGAAGCGATTCAAAAAGAATACGTACAGCTTTTGCGTGGACTATTTAAGGGAGGAACGGTGACGGATGAAACGATTGCTGCCGCATATATGACGGGTATTCTCCCGATTAAGAAGTATGGTACGGAGTCTGCACTGACAGATTTTAAAGAATATTCTATGACAACACCGAAAAGACTTGCAGAGTATGTCGGTTTTACAGAAGACGAAGTAAAGCACCTTTGTGACGAATACCAAATGAGCTTTGATGAAATGCAGTCCTGGTATGACGGATATTCTTTTAGCCGTATTGAACATGTTTATAGCCCTAATTCTGTTATGAATGCCCTTCAGGAAGCGGAAATACAAAACTACTGGACGCAGACAGAAAGCTTTGAAAGCCTGAAAGAGTATATCGGAATGGATTTTGACGGTTTGAAGGATGCCATCACTGCAATGCTCGGTGGAGAACGGGTAAGCGTCAAAATAAGCACTTTCCAGAATGATGTTACTTCATTTAATAATAGAAATGATGTACTGACGCTCCTGATTCATCTTGGATATCTGGCTTATGATTCTATAGAAAGAGAGGCATATATTCCAAACCTGGAGGTTGCTGAAGCATTTGAGGATGCTGTCAGTGGAAAAGAATGGGGAATAGTTGGAAAAGCTTTATCTGATTCAGAGAGATTGCTTGAAGCAACGCTCGAAAGAAATTCAGATGCTGTTGCAGATGCATTGGAGCAAATACACGGCTCAGTGTCATCAGTATTAAATTATAATAACGAGGCCTCTCTTAGCTGTGCAATTACCATCGCATATTACACAGCTAAACGGTATTATAGTATAGTGAGAGAATATCCTTCAGGTAAGGGGTTTGCGGATCTGGCCTTTCTTCCGCGCAGAGGTGTGGATAAGCCTGCAATGATTATCGAGCTTAAATATGATAAGGATGCCGATACCGCAATCCGTCAGATACATGAGAACCGCTATGACGGGGCTCTGAAGGAGTATTTTGGAAATCTGCTTCTGGTAGGAATCAACTACGACAAAGACGTTAAAGGAATGAATGCAAAGAAGCATAGTTGTGTGATTGAAAAAATGTAATCTGTAAAAGCGAAAATAGGATAATTGAATTAAGCATAGAAAAATAGGAGCCTTATGCGCTCCGTGATCTGTGCAGGAAAAGCGACTCAGAACTGGTTCTTCTGTGCGGTTCTTGCCTGCCTGTTTCAATCAATTATTGGAGGTTTGCTTATCTAGAGGTGCTGACCGCCGCTTTCCGCGGCCAGGCAGGGCCATATTAAACGGCCCGCTTGGATAGTCAGCAGAGCAGAGGATGCTGTGTGTACACCTATATGCTATATTCCCGCGGAAATTATGGGGAAAAGCAGACCGAAGAAGCAAGGTATGCCAGGAACTATAGGGAGCGAATGGAAACGGCTGCCGATGGAATGCATATAGAAAGAATTCTGTTGCCTTAATCATATATTAAAGAGCAAATGCATATGTATAATTTATTTCTACCTGGTGGTTTTCCACGCTCCTTAAATTGCGATAAAACGTCGCGTGTCGTTCTGGATACATTTTAAAGAAGATGATCGAAGCGCAGGAGCGCCAGATGTCTGGGAACGGTACAACTACTACGATGTAAGCGAAAACGCGTAACAGAAAGCGCCGTGTGGAATCCACACGGCGTTTTTTAACCATTACATAGCAAACTGAATCACGCAATAAGACGCGTAAATAACCAGCAGCAGGACGCCCTGTACTCTGGATAACTTCTGCCGCACCAGTGCCGGGATGGTCAGAAGCAGCATCACCGCAAACATTACAGGCAGATCCAGTATCAGAGATGCATTGTACCCGAAAAGTGTGGAAGAGACAGGGATATCAAATGGCTTCAGCGTGATGGAAATGCCACAGACAAGAACCAGGTTGAACAGGTTTGCCCCGATGATATTTCCCAGGGAAAGTGCGCTGTGTCCTTTGATCAGTGAGGTAATGGCAGTCACGAGTTCCGGAAGGGAAGTTCCCAGTGCGACAAAGGTCAGCGCGATTACCGATTCCGGTACCCCCAGGGCTTCGGCGATCAGGGTTCCATTGTCCACCAGAAGGTTAGCTCCGATGGCGATCAGGGCGGCTCCGGCAATCAGCAAAATCATTTCTTTTGCCATACCGGATTCTTTTTTGTCATGGGAATCATCTGCGGAAGGCATATCTGTAATTCCTTCGGAAAGAGTCTGGCCGGAAACTCTGTTTTTCGCTTCGCTGGCGGTCATCTGGCGCACGGTCATGACCATATAGACCGCAAACAGCAAAAGCAGCAAAATACCCGTCTGGCGGGTGAAAGAGCCAGTCGTATAGGCGATTCCCGCATAGAAAAGGGCTGCCGCGAAGAAAAAGCAGATCGGAAGGATCAGATTCTTTCGAGATACTTTTCCCGGGCGGACGGCAATTGTAATTGCGGAAATCAGAGCAGTATTGCAGATGATCGAGCCGATGGCGTTCCCATACGCGATCTCGCTGTGACCACTGACCGCCGATGTGGCGGAAACCATGACTTCGGGCAGCGTCGTACCGATAGAAACTACCGTGGCGCCGATTAATAACTCAGGCAGGTGAAACCGCTCGGCAATTCCGGTCGCGCCATCCACGAACCAGTCGCCTCCTTTAATCAGAAAAATGAGTCCAACCAGAAATAACAGAACTGGAACTAACATAAATCCAACCTCCAATCAGCCGTTTTGTTTAAACATTTTTGAATCAGTAACAGAAGTATGCATCAAAGTCTTTTTTTCTGTCAAGCGGTATTTTTCGCTTTTTAAACACTTCGTTCAAAATGTCTGGCTTTTTCTTCGTTTTTCAATCGAATATGTGTTTTGTATTGACAGTCCGGTTTGAAAAAATTATAATCGGGTGAGAGTAAGCAGGAAAAGAGAAGACAGGCAGATATGAGAGTGATTGCTGGAAAAGCGCGAAGAATTCCGCTGAAAACAATAGAGGGCGATGCCACACGGCCAACCACAGACCGGATAAAGGAGACTTTGTTTAATATTTTACAGAACGATCTGTATGAGATTCGATTCCTTGATTTGTTTGCCGGGAGCGGCGGGATCGGGATTGAAGCCCTGAGCCGGGGAGCGTCTTTTGCCTGTTTCGTCGATCAGAGCCGGGCAGCTGCGAATTGTATCCGGGAAAATTTGAAGTTCACGCGCCTGGAAGCTCAGGCTGAGGTGCTCATATGTGATGTGCGTACGGCGCTTGAACGGCTGAACGGACAGCCGCCATACCAGATTATTTTTATGGATCCGCCGTATGGGAAGGGTCTGGAAGACCTGGTTTTACAGGCGATCGCGGCGAAAAAGCCTTCTTTTGTCGATACACAGACCCTGTTTATTCTGGAGATGGCGATGGGGACGGATGAGATGCATCTGGCGGATTATGGATATGAGATTCTTCGTGTCAAAGAATATAAGACAAACAAACATATCTTTCTCGTCCCGATGTTCTCTAAAGAGGAGGAGTTATGAAGCGAGCGGTTTACCCAGGCAGTTTTGACCCGGTGACCAAAGGACATCTGGATATCATGGAGCGTGCTGCGGCGGTAGCGGATGAATTGGTAGTGGGTGTATTAAATAATAATAAAAAAACACCGTTGTTTTCTGTGGAAGAACGTGTTAATATGATAAAAGATGTGACCTCCCATATTCCAAACGTACGGGTAGAAGCATTTTCCGGCCTTTCTGTTGATTTCTGCAAAAAGTGCGGCGCTTCGTTCCTGGTACGCGGTTTAAGGGCCGTGACCGATTTTGAATACGAGCTACAGATGGCGCAGACAAACAGGAGTCTTGATCGGGGAGTGGACACGCTGTTTTTTACGACTGAGCTGCGATATGCCTATATCAGCTCCACGATTGTAAAAGAGGTTGCATCCTATGGCGGTGATATCTCAGGGTTTGTGCCGCCGCAGATCGCGGAGCATGTTTACGCGAAAATCGGCACTGTAAAAGGATCGAAATCTTTTTGACAGCCGATGCAGGTATGGCGCAGACGGAAAAGATTGGCAGCAATTGGAAACGAACGGAGTATAAATATTTTAAATAAGGAGAAGGGAATCATGGCAAGCAGTAGAATTGAACAGATCATTGAAGAAATTGAGGAGTACATTGACAGCTGTAAGTTTCAGCCGTTATCCTCGACCAAGATCGTAGTGAACAAAGAAGAACTCGAAGAGCTTCTTCGTGAGCTGCGTATGAAGACACCGGATGAGATCAAGCGCTATCAGAAGATCATCAGCAACAAGGATGCGATCCTCGAAGACGCACAGCAGAAAGCGGACGCGATTATCGCAGAGGCGAACGCCAAGGCACAGCAGATTGTCAGCGAGAGCGAAGTGATGCGGATTGCGGTCGAGCAGTCCAAGCAGCTGATTGATGAGACGAATACGCAGGCACAGGAGATCATGGATCGGGCGACCGAAGATTCGAATAACATTCGCATGAGCGCGATTCGCTATACGGATGATATGCTGGGGAATCTGGAAAAGATCATGAGCCACACGATTGATACGGCCGGTACGAAATACAGCAATTTTATTAATTCTCTTCAGTCTTGCTATGATATTGTGAGCAAGAACCGCAGTGAGCTTTCTCCGTCGGTGGAGCCTTCCAGTTATACACAGCCGGAAGAAGAGGAATTCCAGGAGCAGCCGCTCGATGAGTGACGGACTGTGATGGCGCTTGTGAACGAGCCATTATGAATGGATGACAGAAAGCGGACATCCTTATGGCATGACTCGTAAAAGAAAGAATACGACAGCAGATATTAAAATCGTGAGCAGGGTGATTATCACCCTGCTTTTGATATAATAAAACAGCATTTTTTTATCCATATGCGCGATGCCTGCACTCTGTGCAAGGGCAGAGAGACCGCCGAAAGCTGCGAGCGCGGATACCGCGATATACTTTCCGCCTTCGGGGAGGGAGGATGCCGCGAGCAGCCGGATCCCATTTGTCACTTCAATACCAGAGACGAGCAGCAATATGGCCGGATTGGAGATCGGGGCAATTTGCAGGATCGCACCGGAAAGGATCGCGAAGAGCACAATATAGGCGCCAAGCCGGAGTGCACTTTCCATAGCGCCATAAATGCAGTCATCGATGAGTGCGAAAGAGAGTATTTTTCGCTCAGAATGCGTTTGTGGTTCTTGCAGGTGCAGTTTGCCGCGGCATGACCAGGCCTGTGCCCATCCGTAAAGGAAAGCCGCCCCCAGAATTTGAAAGACAAACCATCCGGACTGTTCTGGCTGACGCATTTGTTCTGCGGCCAGATAAGAAATGATGAAACCGGGACTTAAATTGTTCGCAAATCCGAACAGCCGACGCGCTTCTTCCTGTGTGATTTTTTCATCCCGGTACAGATCCCCGGTGAGCTTGGCGCCCATCGGAAACCCGCAGAGAAAACCAGCTGGAATAACAAATGCCCCATAAGCGGAACAGCCAAAGAGTTTGATAAATGGGCGGGTAAATGCTTTTGGCAAATCCTCCGCGCTTATCAGACGCAAAGCCAGGCTGCTTAAAAACAGAAATGGAAAGACGACCGGGAGTACACAATGATACCAGAGCAGCAGCCCTTCTCTGGCGGAGGCAAGCGCTGTCTGCGGGTGAAAAAGCAGATATCCAAATAAGAGAACGATCATACAGAGGAATTTTTTTGGCATTTTAAGCTCCTTTTATGCGATACAAAATCTTATGTGAAGATGGTTTCCATTATGAATGGACTGTTGTAATGAAGTGTACAGCAACCGATAACGGTCACATTCTTTTGCGGCCGGATGATTTGAGGCATAAAATTCAGATTGGCGGAATATACTGTGCAGATGGCCTGCGTGCCGGAAGATGACTGACTGTTTGCTCAATCGCTTTGGCGCCGAAAGGAGAAGAAAATGCGGGAGAAAGGATTCCAGCTGCTCTTTTTTCTGCTTTTTCTGGCGGGCAGTTCCGTATGGTTTTCTTCTTATCTGTATCAGAGACAGGCAGCTCTCGCTCTTGATCAGCGGACAGTAGAATCCGATGCCTTTCGGCGGATGAATCTCTCAGAAGGTGTGCTTCTGAAGATGACGGATGCCGTGAAAGACGGTTTGACTCCGAGTGAGATTCTGACAGCGCTGCATCCGTTCTGCCGGAGAGAAACGGTTTGCTGGCCCCGGCAGTGGGAGAACAGAGCTGTTTTCAGCTGGCGGAGTGCACTTCTTAAGAACAACCGGGCCGGTTATCAGGCCGTGTGGGAGGCATACGCGGCCATTTGGGACGATGTCGAATGTTTTCCGGTCGCCGTGGAAGATGTTTCCTATGAAAATACCTGGATGTTCGAGCGCACATATGGCGGACTGCGCGGCCACGAAGGGACGGATTTGATTCCCGATGAGAACCTCTCCGGCATTTATCCGATCGTCAGCATGACAGACGGCGTGGTGGAAAAAGTGGGCTGGTTGGAGCAGGGGGGATACCGCATCGGAATCCGCAGCACGCTCGGCGGCTACTTTTATTATGCGCATCTGGATTCCTACGCGCGGGAATTTCAGGTCGGGGACATCATCTGCGCCGGAGAGCGGCTCGGACTGATGGGAGATACCGGGTACGGAAAGGAGGGGACGCGGGGAATGTTTGACGTGCATCTCCATCTGGGGATTTATATCCGGACAGCACAGGTGGAAGAACTGAGTGTCAATCCCTACTGGGTGCTCCGGTACGCAGAGAAATTATAAATGGATGCGTTTATTGCATCTTTTGATTTTGTATGTTATGATAGGTTCATATTTGATGCATAGTCCGGGCAACGGACTGGAATCGACGGCGTCGGTGCCGTTTAGGGAGTGAAATATGGAAATACTACTGTGGCGGGAGATCTTGAGCCCCTATGAACTGGCGGTGAAAGAACTCATTTTAAAATTTGAACATCTGAAAAGCGAATACCGGAACCAGGGGCTTTATTCCCCGATCGAGCAGGTCACCGGCCGTGTAAAGACGATCTCCAGTATTCTGGAAAAGGCACAGAGGAAAAATATAAAAATAGAAGACTGCGAAGAACGGATTTCCGACATCGCGGGAGTCCGGATTATCTGCCAGTTTGTGGAGGACATTCAGAAAGTGGTTGAAATTATCCGGCAGCGGACCGATATGGAAGTGGTCAGTGAGCGGGATTATGTCAATCATATGAAGGACAGCGGGTACCGCAGCTATCATATCATTATCCGCTATGAGGTGCAGACCATCTCCGGCAGCCGCAAGATTCTGGCAGAAATCCAGATTCGCACCCTGGCAATGAATTTCTGGTCTACGATAGAGCACTCTCTCCAGTATAAGTACCGGGAGAACATACCGGATCATATTCGGGAAAAGCTGACAAATGCGGCGAACGCGATCATTTCTCTGGATAATGAGATGTCTTCCGTGCGCAGCGAGATTATGGATGCGCAGAATTCCTCCCATATCCATTCCAGACTGGTGGCGGATATCCTGAATAACATTCAGAATCTATACCGTGTGGCGAACCAGAGGGAGATTCAGAAAATACAGGATGAGTTTTACCGCATCTACGAACTGGACGATATTGAGCAGCTGGCAAGGTTTGGCAGAGAACTGGATATGATTGCCGAGGGATACCGCGTACAGTCGGTCGAAGAGGAGCTATAGCTGTATGGGATTTTACGGAAGGAAATCATTATGTCTGTGAGTGAACGTCTTCCTCTGGAGTTTATCGCACGGATGCGCAGGCAGCTAGGGGAAGAAACGGAGGATTTTTTAGCCTCCTATGAGCGGGAAGCCTGTTTGGGCATCCGCATAAATACAGGAAAAATATCGGCAGGGGAAGCGATGGAAAAGCTGCCGTTTGCCCTTCGCCCGGTTCCCTGGACCTCAAATGGTTTTTATGTGGAAGCGCCGGATGCACCGGTTTCACGGCATCCCTGGTATTACGCGGGACTTTATTATATTCAGGAGCCAAGTGCCATGCTTCCGGCGAGTCTTTTACCGATTGTGCCGGGAGAGCGGGTGCTTGATTTGTGTGCGGCGCCGGGCGGGAAAGCCACAGAGCTTGTATCTCGTCTGCAGGGAAGCGGCCTTCTGGTTGCGAACGATGTGAGTGCGAGCCGGGCGAAAGCGCTGGTGAAAAATCTGGCTGTGTGGGGCGCGGCAAATGTTTGCGTCACGGCAGAGACACCCGAGCGGCTTTGCGAAGCGTTCGGCTGTTTTTTTGATAAAATTCTTGTGGATGCACCCTGCTCCGGGGAAGGGATGTTCCGAAAGGACAGCAGCCTGATTCCTTCCTGGATGGAAAAAGGTCCGGAAGCATATGCTCCTTTGCAAAAAGAGATTCTCTCCTGGGCGGTGCGTATGCTAAAGCCCGGCGGACTGCTTCTTTATTCCACCTGCACCTTTTCAGAGGAAGAGGATGAGGCCATTATCGCAGACGCGCTGGAGCGATTTCCGGAGCTGACGCTGGTGCCGGTGAAAAAGACGGACGGGGCTGTGCCAGGCAGAGGCCTGGAAGCGTGCGTGCGCCTTTATCCGCATCGTGTGGAGGGCGAAGGCCATTTTGCGGCACTGCTGCATAAGCATGCGGCAGAGTGCCTGAATAAGAATGAGCCATGGGAAAGTGAGCGTAACATTCCTGGAGGAAAAAGAAAAAAGAACAGAAATGCGCCTTCTGGGAGAAATGAGGGCAGCAGGGAAAATACCGGACAGATTCCGGATGAAGTCAGGGCGTTTCTGAATAGGTTCCGAAGAAGTCAAAATACAGATGGCGCGGCGGATGAAAAGAAAAAAGACGACGCGACCGGGAACGCCCTGGAAACATTCCGCTATGAGCAAATCGGGGAACAGTGTCTGTTGGTGCCTCCGTTTGCTCTTCCCGGAGGTCTTCGTTATCTGCGCACAGGCGTGCGGATCGGCAGCCTGAAGCGCGGCCGTTTTGAACCATCTCAGGAACTGGCGATGCTGCCGGAAGCTTCCTGCTTCGATACGATTTTGAATCTGGAGAAGGAAGATGAACGCGTTGTGCGTTATCTGAAGGGCGAGACCCTCTCACTTAAGGCGGAAGAAGCGGACCGGCTGAAAGAAGGATGGGTTCTGGTCTGTGTGGACGGACATGGACTCGGCTGGGGAAAATACGCAAACGGGAACCTGAAAAACAAATATTATCCCGGCTGGAGATTACAGTGACCGGGACTTACAAAAAACGAATGAAATGGAAAAGACTGAAAAATCCAAAATACAGAAGGAATACAATAGACAGATAAGATGCAAATGAAGAGAGCAGTACATATGTTAGAACAAACAGAAGCAGTGATTTTTGACCTGGATGGAACGCTGGTCGATTCTATGTGGGTGTGGACAGACATTGATATTGAATTTCTTGGCCGATACGGATATGCGCCTACGCCTGAATTGACGGTCGCGATTGAAGGGATGGGTTTCACAGAGACTGCCGTTTATTTTAAAGAACGTTTTTCTCTTCCTTTGACGATTGAGGAAATCAAAGAAGAGTGGAACCGGATGGCACTCGGAATTTATGGGTCGAAGGTGCCGCTGAAGCCAGGTGCCGGGGCATTTTTGCATTACCTTAAGGAGCGTTCTTACCCGGTCGCGATTGCGAGCAGCAACAGCCAGGAATTGATTCGCGCTGCGCTGGCGAATAATCAGGTAGATGACTGTTTTGACGCGATCGTAACCTCCTGTGAGGTTGCGAAGGGAAAACCTTCGCCGGATGTTTATCTTGCCGCGGCCAAAAAGCTGGGCGTCCGTCCGGAACGCTGTCTGGTGTTCGAGGATGTGCCGATGGGCGTGCTCGCCGGGAAAAATGCCGGTATGCAGGTATGTGCGATGGAAGATGATTTTTCGTCTGCGCGGAAAGAGGAAGTGCGGCGGCTGGCGGACTATTATATCCGCAGCTACGATGAGATACTTGACGGCAGCTATGAAGTTCTATAGTAAAAGGTCAGATGCCGTTATAGGTCACACGAATCCTGCGCTGCAGGAAAAGCGTGTTTATGTATGAAAGGCCGTTCGGGTAACAAACGGCGGAATGGAGTAAAAATGGAGTTTCTGCCGACCACGCCGGAAGAAATGAAAGCACAGGGTATCAGCCAGCTGGATTTTGTATATGTCTGCGGGGATGCTTATGTAGATCACCCCTCGTTTGGGCATGCGATCATCAGCCGCCTTTTGCAGGCGCATGGGTTTACGGTAGGGATTCTTGCCCAACCGGACTGGAAGAAAAAGGAGAGCGTAATGGCGCTGGGGCGCCCGCGTCTTGGTTTTCTGGTATCCGCCGGGAATATGGATTCCATGGTAAATCATTATACGGTATCAAAACGGCGGCGTCAGACGGACGCCTACACACCGGGCGGTGTGATGGGGAAACGGCCGGATTACGCGGTGACCGTTTATTGCAGGCTCATCCGGCAGGCCTATGCGGATGCACCGATTATTGTGGGAGGAATCGAGGCCAGCCTGCGTCGTCTGGCGCATTACGACTATTGGTCGGATTCGCTGAAACCGTCCGTGCTGATCGATTCCGGCGCGGATCTGGTCTCTTACGGGATGGGCGAGCGTTCCATTGTGGCCATTGCGGAGGCACTGGATTCCGGGCTTTCCATTTGGGATGTTACTTTTATAGAAGGTACCTGCTATAAGACCAGGCATCTGGAGGACGTCTATGATTATGAGCTTTTGCCTTCCTATGAGGAGTTAAAAAAAGAAAAACGCAGATACGCGGAGAGCTTTTATACGCAGTATTGCAATACGGATCCCTTTACTGCCAAAAGACTGGTGGAGCCGTATCGCGTGGGAGAAAATGCGATTCCGTGCGAGAAACGTGGCTCTGCGGAAACCGGACAAGCGCCTGCGCAGTCGAATTCAGGGGGCAATCTGTATGTCGTGCAGAATCCGCCCGCGAAACCGCTTACGACGCAGGAAATGGACGATGTCTATGACCTGCCTTACTGCCGCACCTGGCATCCCTCCTATGACGCACAGGGCGGAGTACCGGCGCTGGCTGAGGTAAAATTCAGCCTGGTCAGCAACCGCGGCTGTTTTGGCGGCTGCAGCTTTTGTGCTCTGACATTTCATCAGGGACGGATTGTGCAGGTGCGCAGCCATGACTCAATCGTGCGGGAAGCGGAGCAGATGACAGAAGATCTGGATTTTAAGGGCTATATCCATGACGTCGGCGGACCGACCGCGAATTTTCGCCATCCGGCCTGCAAAAAACAGCTGGAGAAGGGTGTTTGCAAAAATAAACAGTGCCTGTTTCCGGAACCATGTAAAAATCTGGATGCGGATCACAGTGATTATGTAAAGCTGCTGCGGCGCCTGCGGGAAATCCCGAAAGTGAAGAAGGTCTTTATTCGCTCCGGTATTCGTTTTGATTATCTGATGGCGGACCGGTCACAGACATTTTTCCGCGACCTGGTAAAATACCATATCAGCGGGCAGCTGAAAGTTGCGCCGGAGCACGTTTCCGACCAGGTACTGGAGATGATGGGTAAGCCGAAACACAGCGTTTATCTGAAATTTACGGACGCCTATCAGAAAATGAACAAAGCCTGCGGCATGGATCAGTATCTGGTGCCTTACCTGATGTCCTCGCATCCGGGCTGCTCGATGAAAGAGGCCGTAGAGCTGGCCGTTTATCTGCGCGACCTGAAATATATGCCGGAGCAGGTGCAGGATTTTTATCCGACGCCGTCCACGATTTCGACCTGTATGTATTATACAGGGCTTGACCCGCGCACCATGAAGCCTGTCTATGTGGAAAAAAACCCGCACCGGAAGCGGCTTCAGCGGGCACTGATTCAGTATCGAAATCCGGAGAATTATGATCTGGTAGTCGAAGCGCTGCGGATTGCCGGACGTACGGATCTGATCGGCTATGGGCCGGACTGCCTGATCCGTCCCCGGCGGGAGAGAGCCAGGACAGACGAACGGAAAATGCAATATGACGGCTCCAAAACGGTTGAGAAGGACAAACGACGCGGCAGAGCAGACAGGAGGACACAACCGCGAAACAAGGCGAAATCTGATAAAAACCAGGCAAAGGACAGAACTGAGAGACAAGCGAAGACACACAAAAGGAGATGACATTTTTCATGAAGAAAGTGAAAAAGGGAACCCGTGGTTATATCAGCTATGAAAAGAAAAAGCGATTTTTACAGACTCTGCTCATGTTTATTCTGCCGATTGGAATTTATATCATTGGGTATGTTACGGTGAAATCGAGGCTGAATCTTTTCACGGTGATAGCGATTCTTGGCTGCCTGCCGGCCTGCAGGTCGATGGTTGGGCTGATTATGATGCTGATGCAGCACCCAATGCCGGACGACCGTTATGACGCGATCAAACAGGCCGTCGGCAATCTGACGGTGGGATATGAGCTGGTTATTACCGCCTATGAGCACACAAGCCTGGTGGAGGCTGCGGTGGTCTGCGGCGATCAGGTGGTCTGCTTTACTACAGATGAAAAGACGGATCCGGCCTATCTGGAAAAGCATATCCGTCAGATCCTTTCTGCGAATGGATTCACAGAGGCGCAGGTAAAAGTTATGAAAGAGCTGAAGCCATTTCTGCAGCGGGTATCTGTTCTGGCAAAGAATCCGGAAAAATATCGGGAAGGACTTCCTTTCACTCCGGATGAGCGCTATCCGGGACTGTCGCGCGATGAGGTGGTTTATCAGACGCTGCTCGCGATTTCGCTGTAGGAAAGATGAAAAACAATTTTTGCGTAACATTGTAAAAGAATGCTTCTGGCTTGAACAGGGCCGGAAATCAATACAGGTAAAAATATGATAGAGATCCAGGTAGGGGAGGGAGACTCCGGTCAGCGGCTGGATAAGCTGCTTGCGCGCTATATGCGTGAGGCGCCAAAAGGCTTTCTCTACAAAATGCTGCGAAAAAAAAATATCACACTGAACGGAAAAAAAGCGGAGGGAAAAGAGATTCTCCAGTCGGATGATGTGGTGAAGCTGTTTCTTTCAGATGAGACTTACGAAAAATTCGGCGGTGTGCGGCTTCGTCCGGCACCAGAAGAAAACAGCGGTACACCGGGACAGACTGAAACTGTGGCCGGAACAGCAGCATTGCGAGACGGAGATGTCCGTAATGTACCAGCGCTCGTATCTGGCGTACAGCCGCCTGCCATTGTGTATGAGGACGCACACATTCTTCTATTCAATAAGCCGGCTGGAATGCTCTCACAGAAAGCGGTGCCCGCAGATGTTTCTCTGGTAGAGTATCTGAACGCGTATCTGCTCGCATCCGGCTCTATGACACGCGAACAGATGCGGATTGTCCGTCCGGCGATCTGTAACCGTCTCGACCGCAATACAAGTGGTCTGGTAGTGGCGGGAAAAAGCCTGGCAGGGCTGCAAAGCATGAATCAGCTGCTGAAAGAACGTACGGTACGCAAATTTTATCGCTGTATTGTCTGCGGTGAGGTAAGCGCTGACAGTCATCTGCGCGGATACCTGAAAAAGAATGAGCGGACGAATACCGTAACTGTGACCAGTCATCCGTCCAAAGACGCGAAGCCCATTGAGACGGAGTATCATGTGCTTTCTGCTGCAAATGGTCTGACGCTTCTGGAAGTCCACCTGATTACCGGACGGAGCCACCAGATTCGCGCGCACCTGGCGAGCGCTGGTTATCCGATTCTCGGCGACCCAAAGTATGGGAACCCGGCAATAAATAAGGCTTACGCGCGTTCACACGGTATCCGCAGTCAGCTGCTGCATGCCTATCGGTTGGAATTTCCTCAATTGGAGGGGACGCTTTCTTATTTGTCCGGGCAATCGTTCTGCGCACCGGTACCGGAGGTTTTTCAAATAATAATGGGAGGTATCTATGGCGACCTGGAATACGCGCGGCCTGCGCGGTTCAACTCTTGAGGAACTGATCAATCGAACCAACGAAGTATATCTGGAGAAAAAACTTGCACTGATTCAGAAAATTCCCACGCCAATTACTCCGTTGAAAATCGACAAAGATGAGCGCCACATTACGCTTGCCTACTTCGAACAGAAGAGTACCGTCGATTATATTGGGGTTGTACAGGGGGTTCCGGTCTGTTTTGACGCGAAAGAGTGTACGGTCGATACCTTTGCGCTGCAAAACATCCACCCTCATCAGGTGGAGTTTATGACCCGCTTTGAGGAGCAGGGCGGTATTTCCTTTTTGATTCTGTTTTTCAGTGTGCGAAATGAGCTGTTTTATCTGCCGTACCGTGACATGATGAAATTCTGGAACCGCGCACAGAACGGCGGGCGGAAAAGTTTTCGCTACGTAGAGCTTGATCAGAATTATTACATTCATCCGCGCGGCGGACTTCTGGTGCCGTATCTGGATGCGCTGCAGCGTGATCTGGATGAAAGAGAGCCCATACAGGAAAAGGAAGACACCAGATAAGAGCGCCTGCTGCGCAGGGAAAAAGCATTACGTGAGAGCAGCGGGAATCTGTCGTTTAGCTGACTCCGGCAAGCAGTTTATTGTGTAAATTTGTATAGCGTGTTTTGTTCAGCTGCTTTTCGAGCTTCAAATAGGTGCTGTAACAGCGGGAGAGGGTAATGGTCTTTTTCTCCGGACTGGTCAGTGAAATCGTGCTGTTTTTTATTGTGAGCGTATACCCTTTCTTCGCATAATATTTTTGAAGCTTCGTCAGATCTTTCTGATATTGGCGGAGTAGTTTCGCGTAGCTGCTTTCCAGCTTTTTATATGCCTTGCAGAACTGGGTATTCTGAAGGATCGCTTTGTAAATGTCCAGATAATTCTGTTTCGCGTAGTAGAGGTAATGCAGAATAAAATACTTAAACTCCGCATAAGCCTGCATATCATTTTCACATTCATTGATAAAGAGCATCCAGGTGTCCCAGTCGGCATCCTCGTCAATCAGATAATCATAGAGAGAGACAATCGTGTTCATACCGGAGCGGTAAGCCATAAACTCATTCAGCAGGCCATAGATACCGTCCACGTTCGAAGCCAGATTTTCACCTGGGTCAGCGATATAGGCGACGTAACGGAACGTCCGCAGGCTGGAAGGGATGGAAGCAGCCATCTCCTGTGATGGGAAAATCTCCGTGAGAGGAACATAGATGATCTTTTGATTCCCGATATAATAGGCAGCTTTTCCGTTTTTTTCCGACGCATAGGAGTAAATATGGGTCTCTTCGTGAACTGCGGTATCAATGCCGCTTAAAATACTGGAGCAGCCCTCGAACCATGTCAGGATATCATCACCAGCTGCAATCCTGTTTTTCATAAGATACGCGCCATCGGAGTCGTACGCATTCAGAATTTTTAAAATATTATTCTGCGTGATTTTTGCATCCAGTCCCGGAACGCGCGAGGAAGCGGCCTGTGCTTTCAGCGCAGAACCTTCGGGCGAGTCAAAACAGCCTGTAAAATGCAGGGAAAAAATAAATAGGAAAAGAAAAAAACGCAGATAAGTTTTTATCCGTTTTGAACAAGCTGTATTCATCATGTTCTCCCATTGAGTATAGACTGCAGTATGCTAAAGTGTGTCAATTTGACATTTTTCTAAAAGATTCTTTTTATTTTACTGTGACTTTAGCTGAATGTCAACTGAAAAAAGTTTTGAATGAATGGGTGTATCTCTGATGATCATTCGGTTTTGAAAAAGAAATCATAAAGTCAGACTGGACAACTCTGCTATTTTTGCGTACAATAAAGAGGATTGCGGGGCAAATTGGAGTTCTTCCTTGCTTGCTTCGATATATGACATGGATCAGGAGAAAACTATGCAGAAAATATTACATACACCGGAGGGAGTCCGGGACATATATGGCAGAGAATGTGAGCAGAAGCTTGCACTGCAGGAAAAGCTGCACACGGTGATTCACTCTTACGGATACCGGGACATCGAGACACCGACGTTTGAGTTTTTTGATGTGTTCAGCCGGGAGGTCGGCACGATTCCATCGCGGGAACTCTATAAGTTTTTCGACCGCGAGGGGAATACGCTGGTACTGCGGCCGGATTTTACACCGCCTACAGTTCGCGCGGCTTCCAAATATTATTTAGACGATAACATGCCGCTTCGCCTGACTTATCTGGGTAATGCGTTTATCAACAATTCCAGTTATCAGGGACGTTTAAAGGAGACGACGCAGATCGGCGGAGAGCTGATCGGAGATGACAGTGCGGACGCGGACGCAGAAGTGATCGCTCTGGCTGTAAAGATGCTGCTCGCTTCGGGGTTAGAAGAATTTCAGATCAGCCTCGGCCACTGTGGCTACTTTGACGCTCTGGTGAAAGAGGCCGGTCTCGACGAACAGAGTACCTCGGAACTGAAGGAGCTGATTTCCAATAAAAATACGTTTGGAGCGGAAAAGCTTCTCTCCGGACAGAATCTCAGCGACTCATTGAAGCAATGCTTTGCGTCGCTGCCGGGACTGTTTGGTGGTGTAAAAATATTAGACCGGGCGGAAGCCCTGACCGGCAATGCGGAAGCCCTTCTGGCAATAAAGCGCCTGCGTAAGATCTGGGATATTCTGAAGCTGTACGGCGTGGAAAAATACGTTTCCTTTGACCTTGGCCTTCGTAGCCGGTATATGTATTACACAGGCATTCTTTTCCGCGGTTATACTTATGGCACAGGTGCTCCGATTTTAAAAGGCGGACGTTACGATAGCCTGGTGTCTCATTTTGGCAAAGACGCCCCGGCGGTTGGTTTTGTCACGGTGGTCGACCAGCTGCTCTCGGCGCTTTCCCGGCAGAACATCCACCCGGAGGTTCCGGGGACACATTGTGTGGTGATTTATGAGCAGGAAAAGCAGGCGGAAGCGATCACACGCGCATCCGGACTGCGGGCGGAAGGCATTGCGGTAGAACTTTGCCGGGTGACAGAGGACCGCTCCTGGGAAGCATGCCGGGACTATGCGAAAAAAGCCGGCTGTGAGATGACGGTAGAGATCATCTGACTGGAAGAGCCGGAGCGGAAAACATGCAGTCGTACACGGTTTCATGATTGAGCGTGGAGTGAACGAAAATGAGGAGCAGATAGAATGAGTGAAGAGAGGTACCTGACGTTTGCGCTCTGTAAGGGACGCCTGGCAAAAAAGACGCTGGAGCTTTTTGAAAAGGTGGGGATCACCTGTGAGGAGATTAACGACCCGGATACGCGCAAACTGATTTTTGTAAATGAGGAGCTGAAACTCCGTTTTTTCCTGGCAAAGGGACCGGATGTGCCGACCTACGTGGAATATGGCGCGGCGGATATCGGCATTGTCGGAAAGGATACGATACTGGAAGAAAACCGGAAAATCTATGAAGTACTGGATCTCGGATTTGGCAAATGCCGGATGTGTGTCTGCGGTCCGGAATCGGCCCGGGAGCTTCTGAACAGCCAGGAGCGCATCCGTGTGGCGACCAAATATCCGAATATCGCGAAGGATTATTTCTATAATCAGAAAAATCAGACGGTAGAGATCATCAAGCTGAACGGTTCCATTGAGCTGGCGCCGATTGTCGGCCTTTCCGAAGTAATTGTTGATATCGTAGAGACCGGTTCGACGCTGCGGGAAAATGGCCTGGTCGTGCTTGAGGAGGTATGTCCGCTGTCCGCGCGTGTGACCGTGAATCCAGTCAGCATGCGGATGGAAAATGCACGGATTACGGAACTTTTGGAAAAATTGAGTGCGTGTGTGGATGCGTGATTTGCGGAACATGATAACAAAGTATGTCATCATAAAGATACTGTGAAAACAGCTCAATCTCAAACAGTATCTCAGGAAAGGATCTGATAAATATATGCGTATCGTTCAATTAACGGAAGAGACCAGAAAAGATATTCTGACACAGCTTCTGAAGCGCAGCCCGGACAGCTACCAGGGCTATGAGGAGCGTGTGGCGGAGATTATAAGGAATGTAAAGGAAAACCGCGATGCGGCAGTTTTCGGTTATACAAAACAGTTTGACGGGGTAGAGATCACGGCCGCTAATGTGCGTGTGACAAAAGAAGAGATCGACGAGGCATATGCCACGGTGGATGCAAAGTTCCTGGGGGTCCTTCGCAGATCGCTTGCGAATATCCGCAGTTATCATGAAAAACAGCGCCGTTACAGCTGGTTTGACAGCACAGATAACGGTACGATGCTGGGGCAGAAGATCACGCCGATTGGTACCGTGGGCGTCTATGTGCCGGGCGGTACGGCGGTTCTTTCTTCGTCTGTACTGATGAATATCGTGCCGGCAAAGGTCGCGGGAGTGGGCCGGATTGTCATGGTAACACCGCCCGGAAAGGATGGAAGAGTACCGGCGTCCTCTCTGGTAGCGGCCTGTGAGGCAGGTGCGGATGAAGTCTATAAGGTGGGCGGCGCACAGGCGATTGCTGCGCTTGCTTACGGTACAGAGAGTATTCCGAAAGTTGACAAGATTGTCGGACCGGGCAATATCTATGTTGCCCTTGCGAAGAAAGCAGTGTATGGCAGCGTGGGCATTGATTCCATTGCCGGTCCGAGCGAGATTCTTGTGCTTGCGGATGAGACCGCAAACGCGCATTATGTAGCGGCGGATCTGCTTTCACAGGCAGAGCATGACCGCCTGGCCTCCGCGATTCTGGTGACGACGAGCGAGACTCTGGCGCAGAAAGTATCCGACGAGATAGAGGAATACCTGAAAGTGCTTTCCCGTGCAGACATTATCCGGCAGTCGCTGGACAATTACGGGTACATCCTGTTGGCGGATTCCATGAGTGAAGCGATTGACACCGCGAACGCGATCGCGTCCGAGCATCTGGAAATCGTGACGAAGAATGCGTTTGAAGTGATGATGAAGATCAAAAATGCCGGGGCTATATTTATCGGGGAACACAGCAGCGAGCCGCTTGGTGACTACTACGCAGGGCCGAACCACATCCTGCCGACCAATGGGACGGCGAAGTTTTTCTCCCCGCTCTCGGTGGATGATTTTGTAAAGAAATCCAGCATCATCTATTATTCGAGAGAAGCGCTGGAACCCGTGAAAGACGATATCATTTCCTTTGCGAATGCGGAAGCTCTGACGGCGCATGCGAACTCAATTCGGGTACGTTTTGAGTGAAAATGTGCTGCAGATACGGTAAGTGTGCTCGATTGAAACGGATAAAGCACGACTGTCTGGCTTGTTGCTTTGCGGGAATACAGAAATAATGTGGATGCAAAAAGGATAGAGAGGATAAACAATCATGGGCAGAAGGGCGGAAGTAGTACGCAATACAAAAGAAACACGGATTCGCGTTGAACTGAATCTGGATGGCACGGGAAACGCACAGATTCATACGGGAATCGGTTTTTTCGACCATATGCTGGAAGGATTTGCCAGACATGGCCTGTTTGATCTTGCCGTGGAGGTGGATGGAGATTTGCTGGTCGACTGTCATCATACGATTGAGGATACGGGAATTGTGCTGGGGGAAGCGATTCGACAGGCGGTCGGTGATAAAAAAGGCATCCGCCGCTATGGAGAAAAGACCCTGCCGATGGATGAAGTACTGGTGCTGTGTGCGCTGGATTTGTGCGGACGCCCTTACTTTTGCTCCGACGCAGTATTTCCGACGGAGCGCATCGGAGAGATGGATACAGAGATGGTACGCGAGTTTTTCTACGCCGTATCCTATTCCGCGGCGATGAATCTGCATTTTTGTATGTTTCGCTCCGGCAACAGTCATCATATGGCAGAGGCGATGTTCAAGGCATTCGCGAAAGCACTTGATGAGTCGACCGGTTTTGATCCGCGCATTACGGATGTGCTCTCGACGAAGGGAAGCTTATAGTTACTAGTATAACGTTCGATATTTAACTCGACTTTTTCAGCGGGAGCGTATCCACTA
>JAJPXU010000173.1 GCA_021205305.1 Lachnospiraceae bacterium | reverse complement strand
GGTATAATGCAATGGAAAAACAGTTGTAATGAAAAAAGCAAGCTATTTTCATTACAGTCATTCATTTTTTCTCTTCACCAGAAAGATCCGCTGATCCCATCATGGAAATCAGCGGATTTCAGTTATTTTTTCTTTCAATGCTTCAAAAAAGGTCTTGTACATCAGTCCGGAAAAGCCTTTCCTGACTGAAATCTCGTAATAATCCTCGTTATTCGTAGAAAAAAGAAGTATGCCCTTATTTCGGGTATCCATTCGGGAGATTTTTTCTAAGGGAAGTACATATTTTCCAACCGATAGTTTTGTCTGGTTTAAAATAAGTGTTCCTGATTCACACAGGTGCCGCTTATGGTCATCAGCAATCCGGAACAGTCTGGCATTTAAATCAGATATTCCAATATTCACATCTCCCTGAACAAGCTCCTTCACAAATCCAATCTGCCAGCGATTCCACTGCCAGATTGTCTGAAATCGACCTCCTTTGATTTTTCCACGCCCATCGTATTCCCATTCCTTCCCACATCCAAGGCAGCGGATTTTGCTTCCTTTTCCTCTGATTTTTCCCAGAGCACCGCATTCCGGGCAGGCATAAAGCACATAACGAATTCCTTTCGCACTGCGATGGCAGACTTTTCCTGCCTCTGCAGCATACTGCTCCATGTACAGATCCTGGTTAAAACGCGCCACGATCTCTTCCGGATTCATATTGTGCAGCATTTCTTTCGTATAAACACCTTTTATCTTTGCAGAAACATTCCCTCTGCATAATCTGCTGCTCCATCGCGGAAGGACCTGGTAAGCACCCGTCACGGAAACAGTCACAACCGTACACTGCAGTGCTCTGAAAAGTTTGCCGTTTACAGGAGCCAGTGGTGCCGTAGTTCCATCATATGTAATGTTTCCCTCTGCGAACATACAGACATAATGTCCCGTTTTCAGACTTCGGGATATTTCAAGAATCGTTCCTGTATTCAATTTCCCTTTGGAACAGGGAATACTGCGGAAAACATCGACTGCCAAAAAAAGCCGCAAGCCTGTGACGAAGCAGATTTTCTCCGGCCACAAAGCAGAGTGGCTGATCCACAGACATTGCGACAATCAGAGGATCAAAATAACAGGTATGATTGACCACCACAAGGCAGGGTTCTTTCGGCAGACCAATCTCATTTTCCTTTTTTATTCCAAACAGCTGATGACAGACAGGGCCTGCCGCCGTTTTCAATGCATGATATAATTCAAAATATCTCTGTTCTTTTTTATCATTCGTTTTCATTTTCGCCAACCGCATTTACGAAACCTTTCTGCCAGGTTCTTCCGGACCGTGGTTCATGATCAGCATCTGCAGCCGATTCTCTACATTCGCATAACTGGTATCGGGATCCAGGTCAAGCGGCAGAATCGAAATGTCCGGATACTCTTCCTTCAGCCGCTTGATGACTCCGCGTCCGCAGACATGGTTCGGCAGACAGCCGAATGGCTGCAGGATGATAAACGACTTTACTCCTTCTTTCGCATTATGCGCGATCTCTGCCGCCATCAGCCAGCCTTCCCCGCAGCTCAAGGTCTCGGGGATGATATTGCTGACTTCTTTATACAATTCTTTTGGCTTTTTCGCGCATTCATAAAGCTCATGGCGGAGGGCGGCCTTCTCCAGCTGCTTCTGAACATAATCGAACAACCCTTCCACCAGCTGCGGATAGGGCGGGATGCTGGCATGGTAATCTTTGATCTCACACTCAGTAGCGCGGAAATCCTTCCGCAGCTGATCGGTAATCCTGGGGAAGGCCGTTTCCATGCCGTTGGCTTCCAGATACCGTTCAATATTGAAATTGGAACCGGGGTGATAGGTCACCAGCAATTCTCCGGTGACAAACACCTTTGGCTTCAAATGGCTCCGGTCATAGGGAATCTGCCCCATCCGGTCAATACAGGTCTCAAAGACCTTTCTGGCGTTTTTCACGCCCTTGCGGATTCCTTCGGCCAGCTGGTGCACACAGTCATTGTAAACCGCATCCGTCTCGCCCAAATGCAATTCGTAAGGACGGATTTTCCGGCAGATGTCCGTAAGAATATCCAGCATCATAAAAGTCCATACTGCCTCCCAGATGGCAGAGATTCCAAGAATCATCACACCCGGGTGCATATCCTTCGTGTCATTCGCATCGGTAGTCACGATGGGGACCTCAGTAAAGCCGGCCCGATCCAGACCCTTCCGCAGCAGCCCCGCATAATGCGACATCCGGCAGTCGCACTGGAATTTCACCATGGCCACGGCCACCTCATCCTGCCGGTAATTTCCTCTCTGCAATTCGCTGATCAGCTCCCCAATCACCATCTGGCACGGAAAGCAGATATCATTATGGACATACTTCTTCCCCAGGGCAATCTGTTCCGGCCCGCCGATGGGCAGCGTTTTCACGGTGTAGTTTTCTTTTTCCATAATGGCAGACAACAGAACAGATACCTCTTTGGAAATATTCGGCACCAAAATCATGCGCCGTTTCCGGTCATCCTTATGGAATTTCGCAGGACTCGGCTCTGATAGTTTTCCCTGAAAAGCGCCATTCATACGCACCGTGTTTTCTGCTCGAACGGCACGGCTTTCCGCCGTCTGTAACGAAGCGGATCGCGTTTCCGTATATTCCCTGCAATCCCGGACGCAATCATTCCTGCGCTTAATCGCAATCGTCTCCAGAAACGACTGAATACGAATACCCAGGGAACCTGTGGCGTCGCTCTCATCCACCTTGAGGATCAGCGGAGATTTGTTGCCGCACTCCGCCAGAATCCGAGTGATCTCATCAGACAGGATAGCGTCATGTCCGCAGCCAAAGCTGACGATCTGCACATACTCCAGTGCCGGATCTTTTGCCGCAACCATCGCACCCTCCAACATCCGTGTGTGGAAATCGTTGGTAATCTCGATTCTGGTATTTTTCAAATCCTGTTCACTAAGCCCCGGCAGACTGTCCACCGTCAGTACAGGAACGCCGCGTTCAGTGAAGCGTCTGGACAGGTCGTGGCAGATAAAAGGATCCGTGTGATAAGGCCGTCCGGCCAATACCACCGCATACGTGCCGGATTCATGCGCCTGGCGGATGATCTCACTGCCCCGCCGCGTCAGCGTTTCCCGGAAAGAAAGCAGCGCCTGCTCCCCGTCCGCAAAGGCCGACGCCGCCTCTGCCTTCGTCACCCCCAGCGTCTCCACCGCATAGCTGCAGATCTGCTTTTTCCGGTCTTTCTCCTCAAACCAGTGGAATACCGGCGTATCAAAGATAACATTCCCACCTTTCTCCGGATTCTGCGAATTGCGCACGACCATCGGATATCCCTGCAGGACAGAGCAGACATAAGGACTGAGCTTGTCCACTCCCTCCGGGGGCATGTGCATCACATAAGGGAAAAAGATGCGGTCTGCGCCCATCCCGGCCAGATCCATGACATGCCCATGCACCAGCTTTGCCGGAAAACAGACCGTATCCGACGCTACGTACTGTAACCCCTGCTCGTAAAGCTTCCGCGAGCTTTTGTGGGAAAACTTCGTCTGATAACCCAGCGCCCGGAAAAAGGTGTTCCAGAACGGCATACTGTCCCAGAATTCCAAAACTCTGGGCAGACCAATCACTTCTCCTTTGTCCGGAGCTGCCTGATGGCAGGGATAATCTGCAAAGAGAAGCTTCTCGCGTTCTGCAAATAAATCCGCAGGCCCCTCAGTTTGCTTTTCTGTTGGTTTTTCTATTTGTTTTTCCGTTTGTTTATCTGTCTGTTTTCCTGCTAATTTCTCTGACGCTGTCCTGCGTTCTTTCGCGGATTTTATATCGTCTGCCTTACTCTGCTGTCCACATCCTGAGGTCACATTTTTTTCTTCAACCACGGCCCCTTTCTCACACCGGTTGCCTGATACCCAAGTCTTTCCGGTAGAAAAAGTAACGATTGTGCGGCTGCAACGATTTCCACAGCCAGTACACTGTACGCCGCTGCGCGTCTCATAAGAGAATTTCTCCAGAGCGTCAAATCCTATAAAAGAGGATTCTTTTCCGTCCAGATAACCCGCTTCTGCTATCTGGCGTTTCACCTCCAGAGCCGCGCCGATGGCCCCCATCTCGCCCGGATAAGGCGCCAGCTTTACCTCAGCGCCGTCCAAACGCGAAGCGTTTCTCTTAATGGACGGCGCGACTTGCCGTCGACTGTAAGGAGGGGGCGTTTCCATGCCCAGATATTCCTCCAGAGCACGCAGCACCGCCTGATTGCGGAACGTACCGCCCTGCACTACAACATGTTTCCCTAACTGGGCTGTATCAGAAATACGAATGACTTTCGTAAAAACATTCTCGATCACAGAGCGGCAAAGTCCGGCCATGATATCATCCGGACCCTTCCCGTTTCGCTGTTCCGTAATGATCGTACTGTTCATGAACACCGTACAGCGGCTGCCAAGCTTCGCCGGAGATTCGGAGCGAAAAGCTGTCTCCGCAATCTCATCCACCGGTATCTGCAGGCCGGAGGCAAAATTCTCCAGAAAAGAGCCGCACCCGGACGAGCAGGCCTCATTCAGCATGATGTTCGTGATAATGCCATCCTCCAGCCAGATTGCTTTCATGTCCTGACCGCCGATGTCCAGTAAAAATGTGGTATCCGGATAGTAATGCGTGCAGCCCATGGCATGCGCTACCGTCTCGACCGTATGATAGTCCGCACCAAATGCCCGCGCCAGCAGGTTTTCTCCATAGCCTGTCGTGCCAAGCCCCAGAATATGCAGCCGGATGCCCTGCGCATCATATTTTCGCTTCATTTCAAGCAGGCCGTCCCGCACCACCAGCAGGGCTTCTCCTTTGTTGGACGCATAAAAGCGGTCAACTACCCGGCCTTCCTCATCCAACAGGACAAACTTTGATGTAGTACTGCCGGAGTCAATTCCCAGCCAGACCCGCAGCTCTCCATCCACCGGTTTCGGCGTACATAACGCCTGCAGTTCCCTGGCATGTCTTTCCTGAAACCGCTTCTTTTCTTCCGGTGTGCAAAAGAAAGGCTTTGCCTTGTCCTCTGTCCCCCGGGAAGATTTTTCCGGAGCGGCAAGTCTCCTCACCAGTTCACGTAAAGTGACTGTATCCGCTTCTTCCTCTTTCTCCGGAAAGATCTGATCTATGGCAATAGCCGTACCAAAAGCTACAATCGTTTCCGGATGTTCCGGACGCACAATATCCTCATCTTTCAAACTGAGTCTCTTTGCAAAGGTCTCGATCAATGTCGGATTGAAGGTCAGCGGTCCTCCCTCGAAAATAATGGGCGGCGCCAGCTCCAGCCCCTGCGCCAGACCGCCAATCGTCTGTTTTGCGATGGCGTGAAACGTGGAAAGTGCAATATCCTCCTTCTTCGCCCCAGAAAGCAGCAGAGGCTGGATATCCGTCTTTGCGAACACACCGCAGCGGCCGGAGATATCATAGACCGTCTGACCCTGCGACGCCAGAGCTTCAAACTGCTCCGTCTCCACATTCAGAAGCGCCGCTACTTCATCAATAAAAGCACCAGTGCCGCCGGCACAGCTTCCATTCATCCGCATATCAGAGGTCTGCAGCTGCTGTTTCTCCTTATCGAAACATGACTTACCGGAAGGAAAACGCGCTTGCGGGTTTTCACCCGGTAAGTCAACGACAGAATCGTTAGATTCTGGAGCGTTATGAGAAGTGCTTTTCTTCTCATAACGGAAAAACACAACCTTCGCGTCCTGACCGCCGAGCTCAATCGCAGTTTTTACCTGTGGGTACAATGCCCGGACCGCCGCCGAGTTGGCTACCACTTCCTGTATGTAATGGACGCCCAGCTTTTTGGCAATCGTCCGGCCTCCGGAGCCGCAGACTGCCGCCCGGAACCGCTGATCCGGGTATTTCTCTTCCGCCTCCGCAAGCAAATTGCCAACCGTTTCCTTCTGCCTCGCATTATGCCGCACGTACCGCGCATAAAGCACATCCTGCGTTCGGGCATCCGTAATCACCACTTTCACGGTTGTGGAACCCACGTCGATTCCAATTCGAAGTTCTCTGTCTGTACTTTCCACTGAATGACTTCCTCTCTTCTTTTGTTATAGGCGTGTTATAACGTATGTTTTCTTTTGTGTCAAGTCCGAACCAGTACGTCTAATAAAAAGATTAAAAAATCCCGGTACGAAAGCCATCTTTTACCTGTGCCCATCGTACCGGGATACCGTTATCTAATCAGAACATTTTTTCAATTTACAGCGGCAGATCCTTTTTCTGGATTTCGCATCACGCCAGTCGATTCCAATCTCCTCCAGCATCTGAATCTGTTTTTCACTTAACCGGCCTTTCTTTTTTGCGCTGCGCTGCCGGGAGACCCATGCATACAGAAGACCGCCGCTGTTTCCTCGGTAATCATGCGGAATGCTTTTCAAGCCTCCGTATTTTTCCGCAAAAGCGGCCGCATCCTGGTACATCTGTAACCATTGCTTCTGAATCTTTTCTTCCTTCGGTACCTGCTCCATCGGCAGTTCGGAAAGCATCTTCTCCTGCTTCTGGCTCAGCTTTCCGGATGCAAGGTACTGCCTCTGCTTTGCAAGCCAATTCCCGATCGGGACGCCGTCTGCCACCGTGCCGTATGGAATATTTAGGGTGCCCTTTTCCTCATACCACGCCTTCACCAACGCAAAACGGCTTTCCCAGGCATCCGCCTGCCAGTTGCCGCTGATGGTCTCCAGGCGTTTGACGCGTTCTGTGCTGAGTTTTCCTTTCCTATATAAATAGCGCTGCCGCTGCAGCCATACGCCCAGCCTACAGCCATTCTGCGCTGTATAATCAGTCGGAACCAGCAGGGTGCCGTGCTCCTTGGCGTAATCCGCCGCCGCCTGAAACCCTTTCTCCCATTTGTCGTCAGCCCGGCTGCCCCAGACCATACCGATCGCATCCAGGCGACGCACCTGTTCTTCCGTGGGCGGACTGCCTTTTGCCTTTCCTGCCCGCAGGGCTCTGACCCGGTAAACCCAGGTGCCGAGGCGTATCCCATCCTCCGTTACAAACCCAGGCGGGACATCCAGATTCCGGTGTTCCAGATAATATTGATAGGCTGCCGCGTAGTTCCGTTCCCAGTAATAATCCAGCACGTCCCAGACCATCCCCAGATCATTTAATTTCTGGATCCGTTCCGATGATAGGGATATCTGATGCCCGCCAGCATTCTTCAAAGCCCGGATATCCGAAAGCCAGGCGCCCAGTGCGACGCCTTCTTCATCCACATATTTTGCCGGGGCGTTCAGGTCGCCGTATTTCTCCCGGTACCGTTTTGCCGCCGCATAGTTCCGCTCCCATTTGGTATCTGCCGCCGCTTCCCAGATCATGCCGATGGAGTCCAGCCTGCGGATGCGCTCTTCCGTAAGGGAACCGGAGAGCTGGCCTTTTCGAATCCTTCTCTGGTTGGTAATCCAGTTTCCGAGGGCATAACCGTCCGCAGTGACATACCTGCAGGGAACCTGCAGATTTCCATTTTCTGTGTAAAAGTCCTTTGCCTGCTCAAACATCAGATCCCAGGACGCGGTCAGCGTGTCATTCAGCTTCGCAAATAATTCTCGGCAGTCGTGTACCTCGTCTAAGATTCGGAAATGTTCGTTTACAATCAATTCATCTTCGCCAAGACTGCGGTAATAGGAAGTCACAAGCTGCATCTCCTCCTCTACAGAATCAATGCTCCAGATGGCTTCTATATTCGAGACAATATCAAAGATGTCAGCGGCTCCTTTCTCTCTGGCATCAAAAGTCTCTGCGGTTCCTTCCACGCTTTTCTTCCCGCTGGCGGATAATGCCCGCCCGATCTGCTGCTTGTAGACGATCGGGGAGACCGTCGGCCGCAAAAGGATCACCCCGCTGACGCCTTCCACATGGATTCCTTCATTCAGTGCGTCAATACAGTAAAGGAGCCGCAGATGCGTGTCATCGTGATCGTTCCGGAAGTCATCAAACGCCCTGTCCGCCCCCGGGTCACTGGAATAGAGGGAATACACGTGCGGGTGCGGATCCACCTTCGCAAACCAGTCCAGATGCTCCAGCATTTCATCCATATGTTCCTTACTTGAGCAGAACACAAGGTACTTCCCGGTCCGGTTGCTCATATGTTTATCAAAAACGGCATCCAGCCCGTCCGCCATCTCCAACGTGCGGCGCAGTGCTTCCAGGTAGCGGTCGCACTCGTCACGGACGAGCTTGCTCCTGCACTGGCGGATGCGTCTCTCATATTTCTCTAAATCCTTTTTCCAGGAATAGACGGAAAGCACATATTTTGGCGGGTTTAAAAAACCCCTGACGATTGCTTCGCCAAGGGTCATCTCCGATGCGATATTTCCATCAAAAAGTTCATCCGCCATATCCCTCTGGTTGTCCAGGTAGCGGATGTTGGTAGCAGAAAGGCCAAGGATGGGGGTGTCAGGATAGATGGACAGCAGCCGCTGTACGCCGCCTCCCCAGCACTTCGCGCCGCAGCGATGGAACTCATCCAGGATGATATAGGAAGGGGGACACGCACACGGAGCATTATCAGCGGATAGCCTGGTCTCTCCATCCCGGCAGAGCCCATTCCCGCCGTCATAGCAAATTTCTTCCATCTCCTTATCCTCCATCCGCATCAGCTTCGCGTAAGTGCAAAAAATAATGTTCTGCGGAACCTCGCCGGTCGCTGCTTTCAGATTTTCAAGCTGTGTCCGGAAGATATATTCCGATGGGGAGAGCCAGAGGACAGGCTCATCCGGATGATCCGCGCAGAGGCGGAAAGCTATAAAACTCTTGCCGGTTCCAGTCGGGTGAATGACCGCCGCCTTCCCGGTATGCTGCATCATGTCCACAGCCTCGTCATATGCGGATTGGTTATGTTCATACAGTGCAACTTCCAAGACTCTCACCTCCGTTCACAGATGCCTGCGCCCCTTCTTTACGATATCCTCTCCGTAATCTCCAGCCCGGCCACAAGGACACTCGTACTGTCCTTTGCAAAATTCCTGGTCACGGCATCGGAATATTTCAGCCAGGCCAGGCGCTTGTGCCGGTCAATCCGGATGATCCGGTTATCGTACCCGATAAGCGGCCCCTCCGTGACATGCGCAAGACCATCCCGGATGATTCCTCTCGACATGGGGATGTGATGCGCTTCGTCACTCAGGTCATACAGCACATCAGAAAGCTCCGCAGGTATTGGAACAATCGGCAGCTGCTGTTTGATTTCTTTATCCTGGTTCAATTGTTCTTCTAATTTTCCTTTTGCTTCCTCTACCGCTTCTTTTTCACAGTCGAAGAAAAGATAATCCGGAAAAAGAACCGCCGTCACCGAGTGCCATGCCCCCATATAATGACGCATCCGCTCAATCGTAAACTGGAACGGTTGAGCGGATGTATTTGGTATTGAATATTCAGATATGGTATCTTCCGGTTTTATCGCCTGTGGGTAATATAGTGCGTACAACAAATCACAATCCCTCCTCTCCAACTGCTCCAACTACTTCTTCCAAACTTACCTCCGGCTCTCCAGCTCCTTCAACTGCTTCCTCTTCTGGTGTTTCTTTTATCCATCTCCGGAATGTGCCCCTGCTGATTTCAAGTTTATCCGCTGCCGCAGTGACCGTCAGTTCGCCGCGCTCGTAGGCATCTTTCACTTTCTGAAATTCCCGGACATCCATCTTTGTTCTCCGGCCGAATTTCACACCCCTCGACTGCGCGGCGGAAATACCTTCCCTCTGCCTCTGGCGGCGGAACTCCCGCCTGCTCTTCTCAACGTAATTCAGCACATCCAGTACAAGTTCGGAGACAAACTGCCCGTTTAACGCCTTCGCCGTATCCGGAAGCTGCATATCCAGAAGGACGATTGCTGTTTCATGCTCCTTCGTAATATTCTCCCATCGGTCGATGACATCCTCGTAACTGTTCCCAAGGCAATCTATGCTTGCCAAAATGACGCTGTCGCCAGACTGAATTTTGTCGAGAAGCACATGGTATGCTTGCGATTCATTCCGTCTGTCCTTATAGATGCAGGATTCGTCTATTCCGTATTCCTGTATCGCAAGAAGCTGGTTGTCCTCGCTTAGATTTTCTGATTCCCTTACGTATCCGTAAATATGATTCATAAATTCGTCTTTTCCTCGGCTCTATGCCCGTTTTTTATCGCAAAATCCGAAAGGACCGGAGCCGACGATTCTCTTTTCTCCGATATAAGGATTTACTGGTTTCTTCACGAAGTGCATCTCCTTTGGATGGGTGATGAGGTGATATAGTATCAGCGCTTAGCAACACTTATTTGGGCGACGACCGCTATTTTCTCAGCAGCCCCATAAGTGCCGAGCCGATGGTGTTCACAGGCAAAATCAGTGATGAGACATTAGCAGCCAGGGTTGTGACAGCAAGGGCAGCATTCATCAGTGACAAAAATGATGCGATTGAATCTTGCTTCAATCGCATCATTTTTGGAATATTACCAGCTATATTCGGCCGCTTGTCCACTACAAGGGCCGACTTTCCCTTTGCTTTCGCCTCATGGGCAAAAAAGCACCGTAAAGGCTTTCATATTCGTAATGGTTCCTGACCTCAATGCGCGGCCGGATAGTAAAATCAGCAGAACAGTATATTCTTTCTTTGTCTTTTGTATATGCATGTTTGTTTTAAACTTCAAACATCAAATTCGTTTTACAAGTTCCGTTCGTTCCTCTTCGGAGACATCCAGCAGATCCATCGCCCCTTCTGCAGTTATGTTCAGTTTCTGCATCAATTTCTTCAAATTTTGCAGAAGGTTCTCAAATCTGCCTTCCTGTAGTCCTTCCTGCAGTCCTTCCTGCTTTCCCTCTTGCTTTCCTTCACGAAAGATTGTCTTTGTCTCGTAATCCAGTACTTTTCCACCCATAATCGACCTCACTCCTTTTTCGACATTTTTGTAATTTTTTGCCAGTTTTTCCAGTACCTTATGGGTCATTTCTATGATCGTACTTCTGGTGTATGCGCTGATCTTTCCCTCTCTCTGTAATTTCTCCAGCTGGTTCATGATCCTCGCATATTCTTCTTCCAAACAGGTCAGCTTCTCACTGTTTTCGTCGTATTCCTGCAAATATTTTTCATATGAAAAAATATAAAACGGCAGCAGGAATAGCAAGTCTTTCTGAAAGATTCTGTTCAGATCGTAGCTTTGTGACTTCATCACAAATACATCAATGGAAAGAGTCCCTCCCGATGCATGCATTCGGATCGTCATCTTATCCGGTGTATTTTTTGTGCTTCGCAGAAACAGCACTGCACAATTGGGAATTGTTACTTCCAGTATATTGCCGATGAGTTTGCCTTCATCTAACGCGATCTGAGTCGCGTATTCGAAAATTCTGACCAGCATACTATTGTCCGCAGTGCTCTGCACCTCAAATAAATACTTTTTTGATTCTTTTTCTCCGATGACAGTAAAACTGCTGTCAGTGATGCGTTTGTCTGCTTCCCCGCCCTGCTGGTTGAGATAATGTTCGTTTGGTGCAAAAAGAATCTCTTCATTCCCCTTGTAATGCTCACCAAATATCTCGTTTAACACCGGCAGTATCAGTGGGCTGCAGTCATTTAATAATGTACGGGCTACATCATCATATGGTGTGGCAGATTTTGAACTGGTTTCGCTGTGCACTGTATTGCTGTTATTCGGCACAGGCACTTCACCCCTGTTTCTTTCTGTTATGATTCCTCCTCTTCCGTACGTTTGTTTTCCGATAGTTTTGCCTACCGAATTATATTCTCTGCGTCTGCTGATGGTTTCATTATAATGGATGTCTCTTTAAAATACAACCACAATGTTTGCCTTCTCTTCCGGATTTACTGGTTTCTTCATGATGGGGTCTTCTTTTTAGGGTGCGGGGTTAGGGTGATAGGGGAGCAGCGCTTCTTGCTGCCATCGAAGCCTTCCGTTTTATCTTTAGTAAAAAGTTGTATTACATTTTTATCTTTTGTAGGAAAAAACAATTCACACGAAAGGTTCAATGGCATTAAGAAACGCTGCGTATGCTCTTAGTCCACTTATAGAGGTGATGGGCACTTATGGGGGAATGACTTCTCACCATTTTTTCAGCAACCCTATAAGTGCCGAGCCGATGGTATTCACAGGCAAAATCAGTGATGAGATATTTAGCCACCAGGGAAGTGATATCAAGGGGCGGCATTCATCAGTGACTTCCCTACCTGTTTTTCATCAAACACATCTTCCTTATCATTCTCCCGAAAGTCCCTTATAATGACTATGTGATAAACTCTGATCGTCAATAAATTTACCTCCGTTGTGTTTGATGCGGTTTACCAGACCTGCATCTACTATACAATGGGCGAACATTCTGATACTCCGTTTATCGCCTCCGGCATCTGGAAGTCTCCCCAGCTCTGCTGAGGGATTTATACAAGTTCATTAATTTTGTCAGGAAATTCAAGACCTACTACGACTCTTTTTCCATCATGAAAATACCCCCATTTTCCATTAGAATCCTTATTGTAAAATCTATTGTCAACTTTTTCTTTATGAAAGATTCTGTTTTCACCCTGAACTACAACTGAATTATTCGGAATATTATTAACCACGACAGTTCCAGCACCAATTCTACAATTATCTCCTACTGTAACATTTCCAATGATTTTAGCTCCGGCGCCAATATAACAATTGCTCCCAATATGAGGGGCACCAAATCTCTTGGAGTCTATTAAAGTATTTGATCCAATAGTAACATGCTGAAAAATAACACAATCTTCTCCTATTTCTGCACCGCCAGAAATGAAAACACCATACAAGCCATGCGGAAAAGTAGGCCATTTAGATATTTTCGCTCCATCTCCAATATATGATCCATTCTTAGCAAGCTTACGAGAAAATGCGGCCTTTACAATACCCCCCTCCATTCATAATATAAATTGTTGTGATGTCTTTCTGAACATACATCTTGCATTAATAAAAATAGTTCTTTCTCTGAACTAGCCCAATAT
>JAJPXU010000045.1 GCA_021205305.1 Lachnospiraceae bacterium | reverse complement strand
TGCCAATGGAAAGCAGCCGCTGTTTCCAGTGCTTTCTGTACTGGCGTACGACATATTCCGCTTGACATTTTCCGTGAGATTTTGCACAATAGAGGCATCAAAAGTGAGCTTGACGCATGGCTGACGTTTTTGTGCGAGGATTCCCCGGAAATGATTGAACTTCTGCTCCGGCAGTATCCGTCTTTCCAGGAACTGTATAATGAAATTTACAGGCTGTGCGAGAATATGGAGGAAATTATGGGATACTTTTCAGAAGCACTGCGGGAGATGGATAAGAATACTGTGCAGTATATGATTGAAGAGCAGCAGGCTCAGATTGAGGAGCAAAAAGGTCAGATTGAGGAACAGCAGAGTCAATTAAAAGAAAAAGATACCCAGATCGAGGAGCAGCAGAGTCAATTAAAAGAAAAAGATTCCCGGATCGAAGAACAGCGGAGCCAATTAGAGGAAATGCTTGATGAGAAGCAGAAGAATGAGGCATGGATTGCGGAGTTAGAGAGAAAGCTTGCTGCATTGGAACGAGCCAAATAGCTGTGCTTGACGCCAGCGTTTTGTGCAGCAGAGGTGAATGGAATTTCGCTAGGAAAATTAGGTGTGAAAATAAGAGTCTCTTAGCAGACTCTTATTTTTGTGGCTTTTTTGGCATCGGGATTGGGATGGGACTGAAACAAGAATATGAATCATATTTACGGATATGTAAGGGAATCAGAAAATCTAAGCGAGGATACCCAGCTTTTGGCGATACAGGAGTACGGTGTGGCTGAATCCTGCATCTATAAGGATGGGCAGAATGAATCGGAAGCATATCGGGTTCTTCTTGATAAAATCCAGCCCGGTGACAGCGTTGTTTTGTCAGGCATAGAATGCCTGGGGAACTGCTATGAGGATGTTATCAATGAGTGGGAGAGGATTACGAAGGAGCATGAGACGGCGATTGTCCTTTTAGATATGCAGCTCCCGGATACGGCGAAGGCGTTAAGCGGGCAGTTTGTGTCGGAACTTGTGCTGGATGTGCTGAATTATGTTGAGAAGAACCGGAGGGAGTTCCGCCGCCAGAGGCAGAGAGAAGGTATTTCCGCCGCGCATTCCAGGGGCGTGAAATTCGGCCGGAGGTCAAAAATGGACATCGGGGAATTTAAGAAGGTGAAGGATGCCTATGAGCGCGGCGAGCTGACGGTTACTGCGGCAGCCGACCGGCTTGCTGTCAGCAGGGGTACGTTCCGGAGATGGATGAAAGGGATTCCGGAGATAGAAAATGGGGAGGAAGCAGTGGCAGCAAATGAGGGAGAGGAGGGATTGTGATTGTTATATGCTCTGTATTATCCGCAGGCGATAAAGCCGGAAGATACGATTTCAGAATGTTCAATTCCATTTACATCCGCCCAGCCGTTTCAGTTTACGATTGAGCGGATGCGTCATTATATGGGGGCGTGGCATTCGGTGACGGCGGTTCTTTTCCCGGATTATCTTTTCGTCGACTGTGAGAAAGAAGCGGCCGAGAAAGTGAGAGGGAAATTAGAAGCAGAACTGAACCGGGATAAGGAAATCAAACAGCAGCTGCCGCTTGTTCCTATATCCGATGAACTCTCTGACTTGCTAAATGATCTGTGTGACGGAGAACATCATATCCCTATGTCGAGAGGAATCATAAAGGATGGCTTAGCGCATGTCACGGAGGGACCGCTCATCGGGTATGATAATCAGATTATACGGATTGACCGGCACAAGCGTCTGGCGTGGCTGAAATATTCCGATGCCGTGACCAGGAATTTTGCAAAGGACAGCACGAGTGCCCTTGTAGCCGGATTGGAGATTACGGAGAGAATATCGTAAAAGTGGCTGCAGTTTTTTTATGATCAAGATGTGTGCGTCTAATCTGCCTGCAACTGGAGGTGAGGGTCTTGAAAATAGAATTATATGCTCATAACCAATCCGCTTATGACGCAGCTGTGGAGAGGATGCGGCAAACAGGAAAAGCAGCGGTGGTTCACCCGACGGGAACCGGAAAATCGTTCGTTGCTTTCCGGCTTTGTGCGGATCATCCGGATCGGCGTATTCTCTGGCTCTCGCCATCGGAATATATTTTCAAGACACAGTTGGAAAACCTGAAAAAGGTGACCGGGGAGGTTCCGCAGAACATTACTTTCTGTACCTATGCGAAACTGATGCGGATGGATGATGCGGAGATTGCCGGTATCTGCCGGAGCAGTGAGACTGAGACCGGGGAATTTGCTCCTTCTTATATCATTTTGGATGAGTTCCACCGCTGTGGTGCGAAGTGCTGGGGAGGCGGCGTGCAGCGGCTGCTGACAGCGTTCCCGGATGTTCCCATCCTCGGTTTGTCGGCGACGAACATCCGCTACCTGGACAACCAGAGGGATATGGCGGATGAGCTTTTTGATGGAAATATTGCATCGGAGATGACCCTTGGCGAAGCAATCGTCAGGGGTTTTTTAAACCCGCCGAAATATGTGCTTTCTGTCTATTCCTGGAAAAAAGATTTAGAGAAGTATGAGAAACGCATCCGTCAGTGCAGGAGCAAGCTCATCCGCGATGCGTGCGACCGTTACCTGGAAGCGCTGCGCCGCGCGCTGGAAATGGCGGACGGGCTGGATGTGGTTTTTGATAAGCATATGAGCAACCGTACCGGGAAGTATCTTGTGTTCTGTTCGAGCAAGGAACACATGGATGAAATGCTGGGGCATCTGGACTGGTTTGCGAAGGTGGACCCGCACCCGCACGTTTATTCCCTCTATTCCAATGACCCGGGGGCGGATCGGGCGTTTGACGACTTCCGGAATGATAGCGATAATACACACCTGCGGCTCCTTTACTGTATCGACGCCCTGAATGAAGGAATCCATGTGGAAGGTGTCAGCGGGGTCATCCTTCTGCGGCCGACGGTCTCCCCGATTGTTTACAAGCAGCAGATCGGGCGGGCATTATCCGCTAGCGGGAAGAAAAGCGTTGAGACTTTTGATGCCGGCAGGGAAGGAATCGCGAAGACTTTAGATGGCAGTGGGGAAGAAATCGCGGAAACTTTAGATGGCAGCGGGAAGGGAAGTGCTGATATCTTTGATATTGTCTCGAATATAGAAGCCATTTGGAGCATTGATTCGGTCGAGGAGGAGATGCAGCTGGTGACTTCCTATTACCGCAGTCTGGGTAAGGATGAGCTGATTGTAAACGAGCATTTCCGAATCCTGGATGAGGTACACGACTGCCGCAAATTATTTGCGAAGCTGAATGAGACGCTGGCCGCATCCTGGGATCTGATGTTTGAGCAGGCAAAGGCATTTTATGAGGAGAACGGGAATCTGCAGGTGCCGTGCAGGTATGTCACGGCGGACGGTTATGCCCTCGGAAACTGGGTTACCAACCAGAGAAGGATTCGCAAAGGGCAGATAGAGGGTACGCTTACAAAAGAGCGCATCCGCAGGCTGGACTCCATCGGTATGGTCTGGGATGCGGCGGCTGACCTGAAATGGGAGCGGAATTATGCGGCGGCAAAGCGGTACCGGGAGAAATACGGCGACCTGAATGCTCCGGCGAAGTACGTGGATGAGGAAGGCGTCGCACTGGGCGCCTGGCTCTCGGATATCCGGGCTTTGAAGAATGCCGGCGGACACCAGATCTCTTTATCGGCGAATCGGATACAGAAACTAAATGATTTAGGGATGGTCTGGGATGTGCTGGATTATTACTGGGAACGGAACTATGCGGCGGCATATCAATATTATCTGGAGCACCGGAACCTGGACGTTCCGCCTAGGTTTGTGACGGAGGATGGGATACGCCTGGGCACTTGGATTTATCGGGTACGCGCCCTGCGGGCGGGAACGGCAAAAGGCAATCTGCCCACGGAAGAACAGGTGCGTCGCCTGGATGCGATCGGTATGGTCTGGGGCAGCCGGGCTGACGACAAATGGGAGAAGGGGTTCCGTGCCGCGGCGGATTACGCAGAGGAGAAGGGCACCCTACAGGTCCCGACCGGTTATGTCGCCGAAAACGGCTGTAAGCTGGGCACATGGCTGCAGCGGCAGCGCTACCTGTACAAAAAAGGAAAACTCAGCACAGAACGCATCCGACGCCTGAATACCATCAGCAGAGACTGGCAGGCGGATGCCTGGGAAAGCAGGTTTGCGCTGGTGAAAGCCTGGTACCAGGAAAAAGGCACCATGGATATCCCATCCGGCACTGTGGTAGACGGCGTTCCGATCGGGAACTGGCTTGCAAAGCAGAGACAATCCCTTGCATCCGGAAAGCTGAGCCGGGAGCAGGAGAAGATGCTTTCCGAACTGCCGATGGAGCAGGTACCGAAGGAAGAAAAGATTCAGAAGCTATGGTTCCAGATGTACCAGGATGCGGCCGCTTTTGCGGAAAAATACGGATGCCTGAAAAGCATTCCGCATGATTACCGCGGAAACAGCGGCGGCCTTTTGTATGCATGGGTTTCCCGGCAGCGCAGTGCAAAAAAGAAAGGCCGGTTAAGTGAGAAACAGATTCAGATGCTGGAGGAGATTGGGATCGACTGGCGGGAGTGCCAGACATGCTCCGGTCTGTCTCTGAAATCCTATAATCTTATCTAATGCAAAGGTTCTTGCAGGCAGGCGCTCTGACAAACTGCCATAAGGATGTTGATTCTGGTGCGGCTATTTCGAATGGCAGAGCGCCAGCCTGCGCTGTGTTTCGGTCAAAACGATTACATTTATACCACCGCTTCGATGAGAAGCTTATCTCCAAGAACAATCTCTTTAATGCCGCGCGTTTTGCTTTTACTAAAGTTAAAACTGAGCATATAGCCTTTTTTCATATGGAAGTAATCCAGATAACCGGAAAGCTGCGCTTCCCCACGGCTGTTATATGCGTCTCCATGCCAAAGTTTAAGTTCAAGGATGTTCTGTTCGCCCTGATAGTATATGACAAGATCCATCCGCTCGCCGTTCCGGGTCTGTGGCTCGATGCTATAGTTCCCAATTCCGTTGATGATGGGTTTTAAAAACAGAAGAAAGTATTTTCGACCGATTTTCTCAAGAAATTTCTCATCTTCCTCTCCGTAAATCTCATCAAATGTCTCGATAAATTTTTCAAGAATCCGCCGGATATCAAGGTGTCCGCCGACAATAAACTGATTCCGTTCTTTGGAGCCGACAGCATACAGTTCGTTTCCTGCAAATTCTTCCGCAATAAATGTATTATAGAGGACTGTCTCAAAAATGCGGTTCGAGATGACGGCAGTTTCATTTACATTCCGGATAAATCCAAACATAGCGGCATCTTTGATATAAGGAGATGTCGCAACATAGGGAATCGGGATGCCGTTGAAAAGCAGTTCCTGTAAAAAAGCTTTTAATTCCGGATATAACCGCAGCTTTCCAAGCATGGACTCATAAAGTGGGTTATCTTCTTTTATGATTTTCTTTAAAGCTTCGTTGAAGCCATCTTTGCTCCATGCACTGCTTTTGTCTGGAAACGAGGTGGTACCGGCAATTTTCTCATCCAAAAGCTTGCAGAGGCGTGAAACCAGAACCGGATAGCCGGAGGTGTAAGTGTAAATTAATTCCGCTATTTCGCTGAGATTCATTCCGGTATGGTAATCCTTTTCATATTCCGATAACATACCTGTGATATCGGACGTGGAAAAGCTCATGTCTACATCAAAATCAGCCGCAATGTTCCAGGGGCTGTTTTCTTGATGTTCCTGGTCAGGACGAATCTTTTTCCGGATACTCCGGATATCGTATACTCCTGCGAGAATGACCGAGTGAATCGCCGGGACGCGTGAACGCTTCAGGTAATACGCCCGCAGCTGAGCGAGAAAGTCAATAAAGACCTGGTTGTTTGAAGCGGAGTCAACCTCGTCTATAATCAGAACAAGAGGTTTGGCTGCTTTTTTGCACCAGTCTTTTATCACCTTAAAAAGGGCATGGAGGGAATTAAAATTCGCTCTTTTTTCTTCAAAGGCAGAGAGATTCTCCTCAATTCCTTCTGGAAATTCATCTACAAGATCCAGTATTTCACCGGCGAAAGCTGCCACAAAGTTTTCTTCATTATCGAAAGACAAATCACTCAGTGTCTGAAAATCCATATTTATTACCGTATAATCTTTCCGCAGATAGTCAGCGAGTGCGTTTATCGTTGTGGTCTTCCCATACTGCCGCCCTCGGTTGATCGCAAAATAATTTCCTGCATCTACCATACTCTTTATTACTTCCAGTCGGGAAGTGAGATCTACCATGTAGTGCCGTTCCGGCAGGCAGACCCCGTTCACATTAAATATCTTCGCCATTTGAAAAAACTCCTTCTCTGAATCAATGGTAGTATCAGTTTCACGTAGTATTCTTTGACTGTTATCGTATCATATAAACCCGTAAATTGCAAATGATAATTTTGTAAAAGCTCAGAACAGCTGCATAGTTGTTACAGGTCACACCACAGCCTAATTTGCTTTATTTCAACCACTACAGGTGTGACCTATAACGGCATCCGGCCAATTAAATCGCTGCGCGATGGAGCCGGATGCTTGCTACCACTACGTTTTCACCCCTGACCACGCAGCAGGTGCGTGGTCGGGTTGTGACCAGTAACGCATAGTTCTTTTTGACAGACATAAAGATATAGTGTACTATATAACCGGGCAGCAGATGTAAGGCAAGGATTCAGAACAATTTAAGAATGGAGAGTGACGGATAATGAAATACGGTAAATTTCTGCAGAAAAATGGAACGATTGGTTTTGCAGCCCCTTCCTTTGGGTGCAATATTGAGCCTTATAAGACGGCTTTTGAAAACGCGCAGCGCCGATGGAAGCGGCAGGGCTATCGGCTGGATCTGGGACCAAACTGTTATGAGGGAAAGGGTGTCGGGATCAGCAATACGCCCGAGCGGTGTGGGCAGGAACTGACCGGGTATTATCTGAAAGAAGACAATGACTGCCTGATTTCCTGCGGCGGCGGGGAACTGATGTGTGAGATCCTGGATTATGTGGACTGGGAGAAGATTGCGGAGGCACCGGCAAAGTGGTATATGGGTTTTTCCGATAATACGAATATGACCTATCTGCTGGCGACGCTCTGCGATACGGCATCCATCTACGGACCATGCGCGCCGTCTTTTGGCATGAAGCCGCAGCATCAGTCATTGAAGGATGCCTTCGCGATTTTGTGTGGAAAAGAACAGAGACCGGGTGATAGTCGGACGGAAGATGTGGATGCAGCGCGGGGAGAGGATATCGCCTTAGATAGATTTGAAAAAATGGATGGCGCTCAGGCCAAATTTCCGATATTCCATGTACAGGGATATCCAAAGTGGGAGATTGAGGGGAAGAAGGATGAGGAGAATCCGCTTGCGTCCTACAATCTCACGGAACGGAAGGTTTTAAAATATTATGATGGCAAAACTGCTGCTGTTTCGGGCAGCTATCCGGTTCTGTCCGGGAAAGAGATACCGGAGACCGTATTTTCCGGCCGTCTGCTCGGCGGGTGCATGGATTGCCTGGTGAATCTGCTTGGTACCTGTTATGACCGCACGGGGGATTTCGTGGAGAAATATAAGGATGATGGGATTCTCTGGTTCCTGGAAGCCTGTGATTTGAATGTGTTTGGCATCCGCCGCGCGATGTGGCAGATGGAACATGCGGGCTGGTTCCGTTATGTAAAAGGGTTCCTGATTGGGCGTCCGCTTAGCGGGCTGGAGCCGATGATGAATCTGGATCGCTATCAGGCGGTGCTTGATGTGGCTGCTCGAAAGGGCGTGCCGGTGATTATGGACGCAGATCTCGGGCATCTGCCGCCGTCGATGCCGCTGGTGACCGGAAGCTGCGCCACGGTACAGGTAAAAGGGAATGATATTCGGGTGGATATGGAGCTGCGGCCGTGATTTACAGCCGCGGCTCCAGGTATTCCATCAGCAGATCGACACATTCCTCGACACTGCGGCTGGTGGTGTCAATCTGGATATCCGGCCGCTGGGGCTTCTCGTAGGGGCTGGTGATGCCGGTAAAATGTTCGATTCGTCCTTCGCGTGCGGCGGCATACAGGCCTTTCACATCACGGCGCTCACATTCCTCAATCGGCGTATTGACATACACCTCGACGAAGCCGTCGCCGATGATTTCTTTTGCTTTCCGGCGGTCGCGGACGAACGGTGAGATGAAAGAAGTCAGGACAATGAGTCCGGCGTCGTTCATCAGCTTGGACACCTCTGCGATGCGGCGGATGTTTTCAATGCGGTCTGCTTCGGAGAAACCGAGGTTTTTGTTCAGACCCAGACGGATGTTGTCGCCGTCGAGAAGCATGGTGTGCTTGCCCATGGAGACCAGGCGTTTTTCCAACGCGTTGGCGAGGGTGGATTTTCCGGAGCCGGACAGACCGGTGAACCAGATCGTGCTGGCTTTCTGGTCGAGCTGGTTTTCACGGAATTCTCTGGTGATGTCCATGGTATGCCAGGTGAGGTCGTTGCTCCGGCTGATGGACTGCGTGATTACGCCGCAGGCCGCGGTCGCGTGGCTGATGCGGTCGATCAGGATCAGGGAGCCGAGCGCTTTGTTGTGTTCAAAAAGGTCAAATACCAGGTTCGAAGACACCGAGATATCGCACTGGGTGATCTCGTTTTTATAGATTTCCTTCGCGGGTACCTCGCGGCCGGTATTCACATCGATTTTGTGACGGATGTGGAGCACTGTGGCCGGGATTTTTTGTGTACCGGATTTGAGCAGGTAGTTCTTGCCCTCGACCAGCTTGGTATCGTCCATCCACAACAGAGTGGCGGAGAACATGGTATTGATGTACAGGTCGGGGTCTCTGGTCAGCACACAGCCGCGGGAGACATCAATCTCTGTATCGAGCTGTATCGTGACCGGATGGCCGACGCTGGAGTCGTGTACGGACTGATTGCCCTCCAGAATCGCTTTGACGGTAGAGGTTTCATGGCTTGGCAGGACGGTGACGGTATCTCCGACGGAAATACTGCCGCTCTCGATCTGCCCCTGGAAGCCGCGGAAGCTCCGGTTTGGACGGCAGACGCGCTGCACCGGCATGGAGAATTCCGCATCGGTCGGTTTTTCGCTGACGTCAACGGTTTCCAGATAGCGCAAAAGTGTCGGCCCTTTGTACCAGGGCATTTTTGCGGATTTTTTCGTGATGTTGTCGCCGTTGGTGGCGGAAACCGGGATGATCTTTACACTCCGGTGATCAAATTCTGCCAGCAGAATGCGGATCTCTTTCTGAATTTTCTTAAAACGCTCCTGACTGTAATCAATCAGGTCCATCTTGTTGACCGCAAATACGACATGCTGGATGCCCATCAGAGAACAGATGCGCGTATGGCGTCTCGTCTGCGTCAGCACGCCCTGGCTGGCGTCAACCAGGATCACGGCGAGGTCGGCGAAGGACGCGCCTACTGCCATATTGCGCGTGTATTCTTCGTGGCCCGGCGTGTCCGCGACAATAAAGGAGCGGCGTTCGGTCGTAAAATAACGGTATGCCACATCAATGGTAATGCCCTGCTCGCGTTCCGCCATCAGTCCGTCGAGGAGCAGGCTGTAGTCAATATTTCCATCGTTGGAGCCGACGCGCGACTCCAGCTCAAGGGCGTCCTTCTGGTCAGCAAACAAAAGCTTCGCGTCGTAGAGCATATGCCCGATCAGGGTGGACTTCCCGTCGTCTACGCTCCCGCAGGTGATGAATTTTAATAAAGAATCCATTAGAAATATCCCTCCCGCTTCCGTTTTTCCATGCTGGCTGCGCCGCCGTCCTTATCAATCACCCGGCTGGTCCGCTCCGAGGATACGGCGCTTAAGGTCTCTTCTATAATCCCGTCAATCGTATCCGCCTCGGATTCTACGCCGCCGGAGAGCGGATAGCAGCCCAGAGTGCGGAAGCGCACTTTTTTCATCATCGGCTGTTCGCCCGGTTTGAGCCGCATACGATCGTCGTCAACCATGATCAGATTGCCGTCCCGTTCAACAACCGGACGGACTGCAGCGTAGTAGAGCGGCACAATCTCAATATTTTCACGCTTGATATACTGCCAGATGTCTTTTTCGGTCCAGTTTGAGATCGGGAAAACGCGGATGCTTTCGCCTTTGTTGATCTCTGTATTAAAGAGCTTCCACATTTCCGGGCGCTGGTTCTTCGGATCCCAGACGTGATCTGCGTTGCGGAAGGAAAAAATACGTTCCTTTGCGCGGCTCTTTTCCTCATCGCGGCGGCCGCCGCCAAAGGCAGCGGTAAAGCCGTATTTATTCAGCGCCTGCTTGAGTGCCTGCGTTTTCATGATGTCTGTGTAGGCGGAGCCGTGATCAAAGGGATTGATCCCCTGTGCGAGTCCCTCCTGATTGATATATTCGATCATCTCAAGGTCGTATTTTTTCGCAACCTTGTCCCGGAATTCAATCATTTCTTTAAATTTCCAGGTCGTGTTTACATGCAGAAACGGAAAAGGCGGTTTCTCCGGATAAAACGCCTTCAGGGCGAGATGCAGCATCACGGAGGAGTCTTTGCCGATGGAATAGAGCATGACCGGCTTCTCGCATTCAGCGACGACTTCCCGCATAATATAGATGGCTTCCGCTTCCAGTTTGTCCAGATAGTTCATATGGTTCTCCTGAATTCATTAAATGTTACGAATTGTTAAATCTTAGTGATTGTATCACTTTTTTTGGTACTTGCCAAGGGGTTTGCGTTTTCAATTATTGAAGATTTTGTGTAGAGCAAGTCTGGAATCCATTTTTGCATCGGGACGGGGTTTTTGGATAGAGCTGTGGTAGATGCTCAGAATATATAGAAAATGGGAGTTCGCCGGATGCGAAATGCAGATGCCGGGCAGGATGAGCCGGCCCGTGCAGCGAGTAGGATTCGGCAAGCCGCCTCCTACTCGATTTCTGCTTATAAAGATTATTTTGTGATTTGCCTTTCGGGATTGGTGTTACAGCGTTTCGTTAAGTGCATGGATCAGTTCTTCCAGCTGCGCAGGTGTGCAGGTACCGAAGGTGACGAGGTTCCGCAGCGGCATGGAGAACATCATGGCATTGTTCATTTCATCGGAGACGGCTTCTTCGGACGCGGACGGTTCTTCTGCCTTTTCCGTTTCTTCCGGCGGCGCAAATACGTCGAGCAGTTTTTGCTGCCATTCTTTTATAAAGGAGGCCGTGCGCGGATCTGCCAGAAGTTCTCCCATGGTGGTATTCTTCGTCACATGCAGAGGGAGAAGCTGGCTGTTATTCAGGCGTAATGCCGCACGCAGGCGAATATCCCGTGAGGAAGCGCCGATGAGGACTTTATATTCGCCGGAAGCTGCGTACCAGTCGTGCAGCTGGGTGCTGTACCACGCGAGGCTGCGGTAGTCGACGGTCATGGTGACTGTTTTGGTCTCACCCGGCTGCAGGGCCACTTTTTCATAGCCTTTCAGTTCGCGCAGCGGCCTGCGCGCAGCGCCGGTTTTGTCGGCAAGATAGAGCTGAACGACTTCTTTGCCAAAACGGTCGCCTGTATTTGTGACATCTACGGAAACGGTGACGGTATCTTTTTCTGTTATGTTATCCTGGTCAAGGCGCAGGTTGCTGTACGCGAAAGTCGTGTAAGAAAGCCCGTAGCCAAATGGAAAAGCAACCGGCATATGTTTCGCATCATAGTAGCGGTAGCCGACGTAAATGCCTTCGGTATAGTCGACTTCTTTCGGGTCGCCGAAGGTAAGGTAGGATGGATTGTCTTCCAGACGGTATGGGAAGGTTTCCGCGAGCTTGCCGGAGGGGTTTACTTTCCCAAAGAGGATATCGGCGATGGCGCCGCCTGCCGCCTGGCCGCCCAGATATGCTTCCAGGATGCCCTTTACATCGTTCGCCCATGGAAGTTCTACCGGAGAGCCGTTGTGCAGGACGACGATCACGTTTTTCTGTACCTTAAGGATTTCTTCAATCAGGCGGTTCTGGCAGTTCGGGAGCCGCATATGGCTGCGGTCGTAGCCTTCCGACTCAAAGCTGTCCGGCAGTCCGGCAAAAATAACGGCTTTGTCTGCGTTTTTGGCCGCTTCGATGGCTTCCGCGGCCAGTGCTTCGTCATATACATCCGAATCCGCAAGGAACCCTTTTGCGTAGGAAATATTTGCGTTGTCCTTCACTTCATCGAGGATGCTGTCGATGCGGAAGCAGTTGATATGCGAGCTTCCGCCGCCCTGGAAGCGCGGTTTTGCGGCAAATTCGCCGATGAAGGCGATTTTTTCCTCTTTCTCCAGAGGCAGAACGGCTTCGTTTTTCAGCAGAACCATGGACTCTGCCGCGATCCGGCGGGCAAGGGCGTGGTCCGCTTCCATTGTAAATTCCTGTTCTTCGCGGTTATCTGCGTAGAGGAAAATAATCCTCAGAATGCGTTCTACTGCCTGGTCGAGCACGGCTTCATCCAGCGTACCGTTCTGAACGGCCTGTACAATTTCAGCGTCTGTTGCACCGCCGGAGGAAGGCATTTCCAGATCCAGCCCGGCCTTCAGACCATCGACGCGCTCATCGACTGCGCCCCAGTCGGACATCACATAGCCCTCAAAGCCCCATTCCCCGCGAAGCACATCGGTGAGCAGCCACGGGTGCTCAGAGGCATAGGTTCCGTTGAGGCGGTTATAAGAGCACATTACCGTATAAGGCTGCGCTTTTTTTACGGCCGTCTCGAACGCGGGGAGATAGATTTCCCGCAGAGTGCGCTCGTCCACATTGGAGGAAGCGCTCATGCGGTTCAGCTCCTGGCTGTTGGCGGCGAAATGTTTGATCGAGGTGCCGACATGGTGTGCCTGCACACCATTGATGAAGGCAGCCGCGGCTTCTCCGGCCAGATACGGGTCCTCGGAATAATATTCAAAATTGCGCCCGCAAAGTGGAGAACGCTTGATGTTGACGGCCGGTCCGAGTACGACGGACACATTGGTCGCCTGCGCTTCTTGGCCGAGCGCGTCGCCTAAGGAGCGCATCAGGTCGCGGTCAAAGGAGCAGGCGCTTAAGCAGCCCGCCGGGAAGCAGACCGCTTTGATGCTTTCGTTGATACCGAGGTGGTCTGCCTCTTCATCCTGCTTGCGCAGCCCGTGCGGGCCGTCGCTGACCATCACATCCGGAATGCCAAGGCGCTCCACACTTTTTAGGTGCCAGAAATCCAGGCCGGAGCACATACCGGCTTTTTCTTCGAGGGTCATCTGGCTGACCAGCGTTTTTAAATCGTGGTTCATTGAAAAATACCTCCTGAAAAATGATGAATATAAAGTACCACATTTTTCAGAAGGATGGTAGTAAAAAATGAAAAAGAAACCGGAATATTTGTAA
>JAJPXU010000029.1 GCA_021205305.1 Lachnospiraceae bacterium | reverse complement strand
GCCTCGTAACTGTGACCAGTCGCCTCAATCTTCTCGGTCTTGGTCTCGTCACATACCGTACAGGTGTAGGTTTTCACGCCTTCTTCCGTACAGGTCGCCTTTGTCGTAACAGTTCCTTCATCCCAGCTGTGCCCTTTCGCCTCAATCACGGGATTGATCTCCGTTGTCGCATCGGAATCATTGAAATACTTCCCGCACCCTGAGCAGTACCAGTACTCTTTGTTGCCGTTTTCTGTGCAGGTTGCGTCCTGCGCACCCACGTATGTCAAGCTGTGCGTGTGAGTGTAGGTAAAAGTACTCGAAGTTTTATAAGAAAGCTCATCACCGCTTTCGTCCAATGCATAAACTGTAAAATAGTAGGTCCCGGAAGCTGTCAATACCTCGGATACAGGGGTATAATTATTTTCTAAAGTACCACTGTAAACTTGTGTCCCCGATTCTGTGTATATTTCCAGCTTATATCCTCCGGGTGCACTTACATCGCTCCATTGCAAATAATATCCAAAGGTAGTGGCAAAACTAGCATTACTAATAATATAATCTTCGTTATTCTCCCTCGTCACTGTCAGAGTGTAAGTATTCGTTGCTCCCCCAGCATTTATGACAATAGGAATTGTATTTTCACCAACTCTCAGGCTGACAGTGGTCGCAGCTCCACTTGTTGCGACTACTCTGTTCACAGCCATGGAATCCACGCCTGTTCCGGTGTTCAGCGTTGGCGTAATATTAATGCTTGTCACACTATTGTCTACTGTCACGGCATACTCCCGTGTTCCCGCCTTAAAACTGGGAGAGAGTGTACCGGAGGACAATGCGATAGAGCTCAATGTCAGGTCATATATATGGTCACCCGCCTCGTTGCCATTGATTCCACCAAATTCATAAACTCCATAATTGTAGAACGCACCAATGTTACAGATAAGATAAACGCTGGACCCATCAATTGTGCCATAATTTGTAAGAGTGTAACTGTTCAGATGAAATTCATATGATGATAGAGATTCAAATGTAAGGGTTGCGCCTTCTTTTATCTCCATGTCATTGCTTAGATAGTATATATGATCAGTGACCGTAACATTTGTATCAATGTAGTCTGTAGCAAAAACATTAGTGGTCGGTATGAAGGAAAAAATCAACAGTATAGATAAAAGCGTTGCGAAAATTCTTTTCCTCATATCCTTGCACCTCCCTTCTTAGCAATATTCACGAATGGCATACTACCTGCGGACATCGTATGTGCCCTGTAACGGAAAACATAAAAAGGCGCATCTCGTCCGTGGTAATTCCACGGGCGAAACACGCCTCGCAAAAGTACTTTATTCTGTTCGGAGCAACAGAAAGGAACAGAGTTATGCTCTGTCTGTCTGTCTGTCTGTCTGTCTGTCTGTCTGTCTGTCTGTCTGTCAAAATTATGGTGGCAAATTTCATATTGTCAACCTCATTTCTGTTAAGATTTCATGAATCTATAATAAGATGCTGTGAGTATATCATAAGTTTTCTGGTTTGACATCACCCATTTCGAGGCAAAAATGGGTGAGAAACGTATGTTCGCTATTCTGAATACCGTCTTTTTCGCCGCTCCGCCCAGATGCCAGTCGTTCAGCTATGGCAAAGCCGCTCTCCATCATATAGACTCATATCGCTCAACACCTAGACTTCCTTTCATTGAACTTCATATAATGTTAGTATCCATGATCTATCCAATAGTCAGCCTCACAAGCCCTAGCAATTTGTCCCGAAATTACCGGATTTTTTTCAGGCTGTCCCAGAAGTCCCAGTGTATACATTTTAGAATAAAGAAATCTTATTTTACAATCGCAACCGTCTCTCCCAACAATTCTTTCTGATAGCTGCCCTCGGTCGTCCGAATAAAAAACTCACTATAGCTGCTGCCTTCAAAAATCTCCATCAATTCTCTCATGTTCCAGATCAGGTTCGCGGTATTCATCTCATCTCGTTTTAGCCAGAATACCCTGCCCTCCTGTGATGACCGCAAATTGCCCTCAAACTGGTTTGTCTTATAAAGCATGACAAGATAACGGGTTCCATCCTCCTCACACCAATCCTTGATTCCACAGAGTTCCGGTTTCCGAATCAGAAGACCGGTTTCTTCTCTGACCTCACGGATCACCGATTCCAATACGGATTCCCCATTCTCTAAATGACCTCCTGGAAATACCAGGCCGCCCGTTCCCTGTTTTTCTCCTAAAGCACCTCAATCCTGCACCGATGCACTTTATCCTTGCGGTAGTAGCCAATCCCCACCAGGATGATTCTGCCGGTGGTTTTCGGAGGTTCTCCCATTTTTCCCTGGAATTTTAAAGCATAATTCTTGTCTTTAATCTGCTGTAAGGCAGTTTCGGGAGAATCATCTACTTTCAGTTCTATAATAATTCCATCGTCGGAACGGTTATGGGGATAGAAGATATAATCCACATAGCCGGTACCGGCCTGATCCTTAGCGCCATCCAAATGCGAAGTATTTCTTTCAATGGATGGCGCGACCTGCCGCCGAGCAAAGCGAGGGGGCGTTTCCATCCTTTCCATATTATATTTGTTTCTTGCAGCGATGTAAGCAAGCTTCACACTGCCGGAAAGTTCCGCTTCATCGCATGTCCACGATTTCCAACGGGAATCGTGGACGCAGGCCGAGCCATCGTGCGAAGCACGATTCTGCATGGCGAGGCTCTCCCGGTACGCCTTCAACGGAGATTCTGTCGTGTGTACAATTGCCAGGACTTTTCCAACCGTATCCTCGTCTCCCTCATAGGTTGCCTGCAGGATGCGCGCAGATTCTTTTTCAAGTTCACGCATATAGCTGTATTGCGGCTCCTCCTGGATGATCTGGTCAAATTCCTCCCACAGTTCCCGGTTCGGAATCCGCACACAGCCATCGCAATAATTCAGATATCCATATACGGTCATAGCCGACAGGATTTCGTTCCGTCTCCTGAGGACAGGCGCAGTCGTAGCGTATTCTGATATATTCGCCTTTACCGGCTCGCCAGCTACAAGCAGCATAATGGCTTCTCTTACGCCATCCACATCATTCAGAACGTAATCTTTCAGTTCGCCATATTCACCAGCCTTTGGCCAGTAATTTTTAATTTTATTCTCTGTCAGAGCGAACACGACCGAATTTGGATTGTAAATACTGCCGCCATCATCCGTTTGGTATCCATCATACCAGCTTGCGAGATCTTCACGCGTAAAGGACGGATGTCCGCAGTTCTTCAAGTATCGTTGATACAATTCATCAACTTCTTCATCAGTAAATCCAAAGTACGTACTATACATATCGCTGTTCGCCATATTGTACTCTGCAAAATGGTTCATTGTATCGCTGGCGGAGTATTTTTTAATCGGGAGGACGCCAGTTAAATACGCCATTTCGACATACGCTCTGCCCTTGGTCATATCTCCCAGAAACGCGGTATATTTTCCTCTGTCTGACTCCGTGAAATAGTCCTTATGGAATACATAATCCCACTCATCAAATATCAGCAGGAACCTTTCATTGTTATAAGCCAGTGATACAAGGCGTAGGGCAGCTCCCAGGGAATCCCTTTCCCGGATCTTCGCATCCGGATATGCTTCCTTTAAGTCATCCAGCAAACGTATTTTAATTGTGTCTATATACTCCTTATATGAGCAAAATTCTGCCACATCCCTGCTGAAATCAATATAAATCAGATTATGCTGATTCATATGCTTTTCATAGCCATCATGTCATGAAATCTTAAAGTGAGCGAACACATCCGAACTGTCCACACCTTTTCCAAAGAATGATCCAATCATCGCGGCGACCACAGACTTCCCAAATCTTCGCGGCCTTGTGACAGAAATGTAGTTTCTCCCCTGCTCCAGCAGCGTAATCAATTCCGATAGCATCTCTGTTTTATCCACAAAATACGGCTTCTCCGTTTCGCCCCTATACAATTCAAGAACATCTTCCGGATTCAGATAATATCCCATTTTTGCACCTCCTCAATTTGCCTGTTTCACCTCATCCTATACGAACATATACTTTTGCTTTTCATTTACTATAGCTTACCACGATCTTCCCTTCTATTCAACCGGAATTCCCGCAGCTTACACCATTTTTTACACCAATTTTCATAAAAGACCATAAAGCAGGACAAAAAATAAGCTCTGGAAAACCCTTGATTTTGGCGGATAGTTGAAGCCTGATACGCTATGGCAAATAATGATAAAAAGCCACTTGCGCTTTTCTGGCAAATCGACTATACTGTCACTCATATGGCAAAGTGAATGACTTTCGTCATTTACTTTATTATGCCAGCCGTAACGGCGGTGCCCCTGACTTTGACAGAGCAGCAGGCAAAATCATTTACCGATCACACTTGTAAGGCAGGAAACAGGTGTCTTTGGCAAACGCATGACCTGACCGGAATTCGCAAAGCAGATCCTGAATTTGCTAAGTGCGGGGCGGATTCCCCCGCGCGCCACCGGAACAGCATTCCCTGTACATTGAAAAATAAAACAAAAAGAGAGAGAGTGAAACAAATGAGTGGTATATTTAACATGGACAGCCCCCTCATGCGCAGCCTCAGCAAACTGGCAGATCTGATGATCCTGAATCTCCTGTTCCTGCTCTGCTGCATTCCGATTTTTACCATCGGAGCCGCCCTGACCGGATTGAACTACGTGACACTGAAAATGCACGATGGCGAGGAGGGCTACATTGCCCGAAGCTTCTTTAAGTCCTTTAAACAGAACTTTAAACAGGCGACAGGTATGTGGCTGATTACACTTTTCGTGGTAGCAGTTCTGGCCGGAGACCTGATCATTCTTCGCAGCATGGAAGGCACTTTTTATACCGTGCTGAATGTGATTATCATCATCATCTGCATTGCCTGCCTGATGATCTTTCTTTATCAATTCGCGATCCTTTCCCGATTCGACAATACAGTAAAGAATACGTTCAAAAACTCTTTCATCATGGCGATCGCAGATTTTCCGCGGACCATCATTATGATCCTGATCGTAGCAGCGGCAGTCGTTGTTACTTTCTTTAATGGCACGACATTGAGCTGGGCGCTGTTGTTCTGGTTTCTTGTAGGTTTTGCAGCCATTTCTTACTGCAACACGTATTTTCTGTCCAAGATCTTCAATAAATATATCCCAAAGGAGGACGAAAACAAAGATCCGGATGCCTGGGATGTTGATGAAACGATGGGATCGAAAGAAACGGCAGATGCTGATGAAATAATAACAAAGGTAGATCAGACTCTGGATAATACTGATGAAGCAACAGAAACGAAAGCCCTGAGTATTGATGATACATTGAAAGCAGATGATATTGCTGAAGAATAACTAACACGCTGGAAACAACCAAAGCAAGCTATATGCCATACAGTTTTTAACATTTCTGGCAAAAAAACGGAGCGCTTAGCGCTCCGTTTTTTGTATCATTTTTCATTAAATTTACTTTCAATTAACTCCACACAGAAGCATATACCGTGGCGATCTTTGTAATCTGCGCAGTCGTCAGTTTATCAAGCGCTGCCTCGATCGCTGCATAAGTCTGCGGTCTGGATGCTTTCAGGGTCGCCGGATCCAGTGTGTACTCTTTGAATGATTCCGCAAAATATTCTGCGCTGTCCTGGGTTACATAAGCCTTATTATATGCGGTATACAGGTCTTTCTCATTGTTGTAAACCGATACAAAGGAGGAAGAGGTATCTACATTGCCCGCTACAAATGCTACAAAATGTCCCAACTCATGATATACAGTATCGTCAGCAGTTTTCAAAGTAATCGTCTGTGACCTTGCGTCAAACAGACCGGAATAGGAAACGCTGGAGTTCAGTACGAAGCTAAATCCCAATGTGTTCCATGCTGTCACAACTCTGCTGTCCACCTTCGGAGCCAGCGCCTCAATCGTCGTAGCCGTGGTCGTGGATGCGGTGGTCGATGTAGCCGCTGCCGTATCGGTGGTAGAAGAACTGCTCGTGGACGCGGATGTCGTCACGACGGTTTTCTTAATCGTCGTCTTCTCTGTGGTCACCTGCTTGCAAACCTTAGAACCTTCTGTATACTTGCTTGTCGTAGAAGTCTTGACTGTTGTCTTCGTAGTCGTCTTAGAAGATGCTGTCGTCGCTGTCTTTGTCGATGTCGAGGTCGTGGTCTTGCCTTTTACAGAATAGGTGCTTGTCGCCGCCTCATCCAGCTTTACTTTCGTGGTCGACTTTGTCGTCTTCGTCGAAGTCGTCACCTGCTTATTCGCAAGCGGCACTTCATCCTCTGAAACAGTCACAACTTCTTCTGTATCTACAAAGCTAACAAGCTCCGGAACATTTGTCGCCTGATAATTCACAGCCCAGATGCTTCCCAGAGCAATCGCTGTAGCTAACACAGCTCCTGTCACTTTCACTGATGTCTGTTTGAATAAATTCCTTACCTGCTCGCCTTTCATACTTATCCCTCCTATACTTAAACTCCTTAGAACTTACTGTAAAACAATCCCCAATAGTAACAAAAAAACCGCCTGATTAATCATATAACCAGCGGTCGCCAAAAAAACATTTCCTTATGATGTACCATGTTGTCTCAACTTATGATGTTCACCAACTGATGACATCTGTCCTTCCAAATGTCATCCGAAAATGCGGCAACCGGCTGTCATAGTCTTATGACCTTAGACCCTTGGCTTTGCGTCCCCGTCTTTCGGCGGGTTTGCCTTTAAAACACATTGCTCTGAATAAATCTCTAATGTCAAAAAGCTTTTTTCATGTCTTTACACTACTCCACAATTTTCCATTTGTCAACCCCTTTTTTTGCGGATTTTATAATTTTTTTCTTTTCTTTTTTCCTTGATCTGCTATACTGTCTATTATCAGGACGGACGCAGAAGCAAAACGGAAAGGGAGCTATATAATTAATGAAGAAAAGCAGCCAGGGCAGTCATGCCCATTCACTTTTTTCAGTCGCCGGATCGGGGATACGCAGCACGCCCCATGATTTCCGGCTGATTTCCCTGCTGCTGCTTGTTTGCCTGCTCTGTTCCGGCTGTGGTTCTTCCGGTCAGTCAGGCTCCTCTGGGACATCCGACACCTCCTCCGGCCAGTCGACCGCACAGAGTACATCCGAATCCATTTCGATTCAGTACGAGCCTGGCAAAACCACTGTACTTGAACCGGAATTCGACCAGGCGGACGTGAGCCTGGAGATTCTTGACGTAGATTTTTCGCATACCAGCCAGGGATACTTCACCTGCCTGCTGAAAGAAGAAAACACCAAAGTCAACATCCAGATCTCCGGACCAGACGGTGTTACATATAAATATTTTATTGAAACAACGGATGAATTTGTCACCTTCCCCCTGACCGCGGGCGATGGCACCTACGTAGTCATTGGCTATGAAAACATCGCCGATGATGAATATGCATCCATTTTCAATTATGTGCTGAATGTAGAACTGGACAGCGAATTTCTCCCGTTCCTCTACCCGAATCAGTACGTAGACTTTACCGAAGACTCCAGGGCGGTTCAACTGGCAGCCGAGCTTTCTTTGGACGCCGCCACAGACGTTGACGCACTGAATGCAGTCTACGATTACGTGATCAGTCATATCGTGTACGATGATGAAAAAGCCGCAACGGTAGAGACAGGCTACCTTCCCGATATTGATGAAACACTCGAAAGTGGTACCGGCATTTGTTTCGATTACGCATCTCTGACGGTTGCCATGCTGCGCTCCCTGTCCATCCCATCTCAGCTCGCAATCGGTTACAGCGGAGATGTCCGCCACGCATGGATTGACGTCTATATTGAGTCAAAGGGCTGGGTCGAAAATGCCATACAGTTCAGCGGAGAAGACTGGACGCTTCTGGATCCGACTCTCTCAGCTTCCGGCAGCGACGCAGAAGCCGTGAAAGATTACGTCGGAGACGGCGACAACTACACCGTACTTTATGTGCGATAGTTACAGGGCACACGCTGACCAAGTTTACCTTATTTTTCCGCATTTATCAAGGAGGAATCCTATGCGACAGGTTTTAAACAACGAGGAACTGGCCTTTCTGTCCGGGCAGCTCGCGATGATTCTGCACTCTGGCATCTCCACTCTGGAGGGAATTTCTATCTTAAAAGAAGATTCCCCTGCCGGTGAAGGCCAGGAAATTCTAAACGAGGTCTACAACTCCCTGGAAGAAAACGGCGATCTGGCGGAAGCCATGCGCGGTACCGGCTGTTTTCCGGATTATTTTGTCAAAATGACCGAGATCGGCGACCGCTCCGGCGAGCTTGAAGAAGTCATGCGATCCCTTTCGACCTACTACGAACGCCAGCAGGCACTGACCGGCAGCATTCGCGACGCACTCACATGGCCGCTCATTCTGCTGGCCATGCTGTTTGCGGTACTTGCGGTTCTGATGTCTCAGGTCATGCCAGTTTTTGAAGAAGTCTTCGAGCAGCTCGGCATGGAGATTTCCGGCGTCACTTCCGTCGCCTTCCGGCTCGGCAGCGTCATGCAGCAGATTTCCGCAGTCGTTCTGGTACTGTTTGTAGCAGTCGTCATACTGGTGCTGGTCTCCCTGAAAAATAACTCCCTGCGCAGCAAGGTTATGGGTGTCCTGAACCATCTGCCGCTGGTATGCACCGTCAATGAACTGCTGACCTGCTCCCGCTTTTCCCATACCCTCTCCCTCGCATTTCACAGCGGACTGGATATGGGCGAAGGCTTTACCCTGGCTGCTGACCTGATTGATGATCCCGCCGCCAAAGAAAAGTTGCAAAAAGCCTCTTTACAGATGGATGAAGGCATGGATTTCGGGGAAGCCCTGCGCGACTCCGGCATTTTTTCCGGACTGAATGCACGCATGGCGTCCGTCGGCTTCCGCACCGGCGCCGCAGAGACTGCCCTGGAAGAAATTTCCCTGCGCTGCCAGGACGAGGCAGACGCACGCATCCAGTCCGCTGTCAGCGCGATCGAACCGGCCATCACGGCCATTCTTTCCATCCTGACCGGACTGATTCTGGTATCTGTCATGCTGCCCCTTTTGGGCGTCATGTCAAACATTGGTTAAAAACCTGCCGAAGCCAATAGAGGAAAGGAATCTCATGAATCGTTTTGCGAAAGAAAAAAAGTCTCACTCTCTGGCGCGCCAGCTCTTAACTGGAGCTGCCATTTTTACGTGCGCTGCGGCTCTTCTCGTATATGGCACAAACGAGATCAGCGATACCGCCGGCACCGAACAGGCAAAAAGCCTGCAAACCGCCCTGACCCGCAGCGCGATCCAGTGTTACGCGACCGAGGGCAATTACCCTGAGAGCCTTGACTATCTCTGTGAGCATTACGGGATCACCTGGGATTCCGATAAATATGTGGTGGACTATGAAATACTGGGGTCTAACCTGATGCCCACGATCACCGTAATTCCGCTGTCCTGAGAGCCAATGTAAGGAGAAGGGAACGCTATGTATTTACGTCAAAAACAACACAGCACCAACACCCTGTTCACATTTCTGCTGCTGCTTGTATTCGCGCTGTTCGCGCTCCTGCTGGCCAGTACCGGGGCGGTTGTCTATCAGAACAGTGTCGCCAGCCTGGATGAAAACTACACCTCCCGTACCGCCGTCGCTTATGTCGCTGAAAAAATACGCCAGTATGACTCCGAGGGACAGATCTCCTTCTCTCAGGTAGAAGACATTCCGGCGCTTGCGCTTCACTCAGCGGAAGACGCATCAGCCGCCACCGTTACCTACATTTATTTCTATGACGGTTCGCTCTGTGAGCTGTATGTGCGGGAAGAAACCACCCCTGCTGCCGCGATGGGTACCGCAATGGTAGAACTGTCCGATTTTACGATTGAGCAGGAGCAAAGTCTTCTGCGCGTGACCGCCGTCAGCACAGAGGGCGAAGAGATGTCCCTGCTGATCCATCCGGTCAGTATAGAAAAATAGTAACTATTCCCGTTACAAAAGCCAAAACATAGAAAGGAGGCATCCGTGACACCGTGAAAAAACAAGCTTCTGATCGATCACGCCTGTTTTTTATTGAATTTCTGATTGTGCTGTTTTTCTTCCTGATCATCGGCACAGTCTGTCTGCGCGTTTTCGCGGCGGCCCACCGTGTCACGCAGGACGCAGACGCCCTCGCGCACGCACAGTCCACAGCCGCCTCCATCGCCGAAGTTCTGGAAGCCGGGGAAGAGATCGAAGACTATTTTCCGGAGGTGCGGTTAATCTCTGAAGATTCCATTTCAGAAGATTTGGATTCAGAAAAACTGATTTCAAAAGATTTAGATTCAGAAGGATTTATTTCAGAAGAAACAAACGGAATTTCAAAAATCATCGACGGGCAGACGAACCTTTATGAAATCACCTACGACAGCGATTTTCAGGCATGTGACGCCGATGACGCCTTTTACACACTGAATCTGACTCTCACCACAGAAGACCACAATCAGACCGCTCAGATCGCCATTTTCGATCGGACAGGCGATACTCTGTATGAACTGTCAGTTGTTTATCATCTGCCGCTGACGAGAGAGGAGGCGCTTGCATGAAACGAACCACCGGAATCTCCCTGATGCTGCTGATCTTTCTTTCCCTGTGTCTGATCACTTTCTCCCTGCTCTCACTCTCTGGAGCGACCGCAGATGAAAAGCTGAGCCAGAAAACGGCGGACCGCACCACTGCTTATTATGAGGCAGTCACACAGGCCAACCAGATACTGAGCGAAATCGACACACAGCTGGCTGCCGCGCTGAAAGAAACCGCAGACGCCGAAAACCCGGCGGAAGCCTATCTCGCGGCCTGCGCAGAGATCACCGTATCGGAGGCAGAACTCACCTGGACATACGAAGACCGTGCATCCGAATCCGGCAACACCGATACGGACAGCTATCTTCTCGCTTCATCCGGAATCCTGTCCTACGATGTCACCATGGCAGACGACCAGCACCTGCACGTTACGCTTTCCATCTGCTGGCCGGAGGAATCGACCGATTCCCTTTACCAGATCACCTGCTGGAAGGTTGTCTCCACCCAGGACTGGACACCCGACACAAGCCAGAACCTTTATCGCAGCGATTAATTATAGCTGTTTACAGGAGGAGAACTTCTCATGAACATCGATATTACATCCTTTTTAAAATCCGCGGTAGAAGCAGAGGCCTCCGACGTCTTCATCGTCGCCGGTCTTCCTGCCACCTACAAAGTAAACGGTATCCTGCACCGCATCGGCGACCGCCTGATGCCCGCTGACACCGAACAGCTGATCCGCGAAATTTACCAGATGGCCGGCAGCCGTCCTATGGAACATTTCATCCACACTGGCGACGATGATTTTTCCTTCGCCGTACCCGGACTCTCACGTTTCCGTGTCAGCACCTACAAGCAGCGTGGCTCCCTCGCCGCCGTCATCCGTATCATCGCGTTCGACCTGCCAAAACCGGAAGATCTCGGCATTCCGCCGATCGTCCTTTCGCTCGCCTCCGCGACCAAAGGCCTGATTCTGGTCACCGGACCGGCCGGAAACGGCAAATCCACCACCCTCGCCTGCCTCGTTGACCGCATCAATTCCACCCGTGCGGGCCATATCATTACCCTCGAAGACCCGATCGAATTTCTGCACCGGCACAAAGAAAGCATCGTCAGCCAGCGTGAAATCTCGACCGACTCCGAAGACTACCTGAAAGCGCTGCGCGCCTCCCTGCGCCAGAGCCCAGATGTCATTTTGCTGGGCGAAATGCGCGACTACGAAACCATCCAGACCGCCATGACCGCGGCGGAGACCGGCCATCTCGTCCTCTCCAGTCTGCACACCATCGGCGCGGCCAACACCATCAGCCGCATCATCGACGTATTCGAGCCGTCCCAGCAGCGTCAGATCTCCATCCAGCTTTCCATGGTACTGCGCGCCGTCATCTCCCAGCAGCTCGTACCCGCCATTGACGGCAGCCTGGTTCCGGCCTTTGAGATCATGATCATGACCCCCGCGATCAGCAATATGATCCGCGACAACAAAACCCACCAGATCGAAGGCGTCATCTACACCTCCGCCAAGGACGACATGATCTCCATGGACAACAGTCTGCTTCGTTTATATAAAGAAAGGAAAATTACAGCCGAGACCGCGCTGCAATACTGTACAAACGCCGAAATGATGAGGAAAAAATTATGACAACTAAGAACCTGCCGCCAGGGTCAAATATCTGGTTACAGTGCACACCCTGACCAAATCTACCTTATTTTTACTTCTACAGGTATGACCGGTAATAATATCTGTGCAGTCGATTCTCCGCAGCTAACGGTCCTCTCGGGACAATATAAAATGAATCACCGGCTGTAGATGCGTCCCGAATGCCGTGCAAAACACACCCAAAAACGCCGCGACCACCGACGCAATCTTTGTGTACCAGATGACCGCCGCCATCGCAAAAATGGCCACCGTGCGAATCAGATAAACCCTGCGCATATACCGCTCCGCCGCGTCCTGCTCCATTTCCAGAGCCCGCCCGATCGAGCGGTACATATGAACGGCAAGCGCCACAGCCACCGCCACACCAATCCACAGACCGGCAGAAAACGTCACCCTGCTGCTCCAGAACTGTCTGTAAAAATAAGCTGCAACAAAAAAGAGGAGCTGCATCATACCACCCGATAAAAGAATCCCGGCCAGGATCTCAGACAGTTTCTCATTTATTTTTGCATTCATATCCAATCATATTCCTTAATATCCATTAAGTCATCATCCAGGTACGAAAACTCCTGGGATGAATCACTTAATGAAGCAACTTTATTATCAATTCTTTTATTCCGTAATTCAATGTAACCTATATGCATGCCACGATCACCAATAAAATAAGAACTAATATAATAGCATTAGAAATAATTAAAGGTTTAAGTTTCTCCTCTTTACACACAATTTTATTAACATAAAAGAACAGGCCAAATAAAATATTAACAAGAATTAATCCTATCACCAATGCTACGATAAGAACTCTGTAGGCACTAACAAGAGAAATACTTTCCAAAACTGATGATGAAAATGCAGTACCTCCTGTAAAAGCAAGTACAACTGCCGCAAAAATACCAAGAATGGAGATATACTCTTTCTGCTGATTACTAATTTTTTCCTCGGTATTTTTTTGAACACTTTCAATTCTATAAGCCATTCCATTAACCTGAGATTGAATATTCTGAATACTTTCCTCTCCAGAAAGCTTCCAATTTTCTGACTCAGTGTAAGAAATTCTAGCAATATCTAAATTTACATGATCGTATAATTTATTAATTGCATCGCTAACATCTATCAAACGTCCAGATTCTGCATAATTTTTTGCTTGATAACCACTCCGAATCACATCCAAATTCTGTCCTAATATATTAATATCACCAAGATCAGGATTCTGTTTTATTTGTGTCAATACAGAAAAAATATCTGAATAAAAATGTCGAAATCTTTTTTCTTCCAGAGGCGTATCATAAAGTGCTTCAAGACGCTTATACGTATTAATACGATAAGAAGC
>JAJPXU010000064.1 GCA_021205305.1 Lachnospiraceae bacterium | reverse complement strand
CTTAATATGGGCTTCGGCAGTCTTTTCGGCGTTGGCGGAACTTCTCTGATTTCCCGCACGCTGGGAGCTGGCGATCATCAGAAAGCAAAGCACATTTCTGCGTTCTGCTTCTGGAACTGTGTGGGACTCGGCGTGATTCTTGCTGTAATTGTGATCTTCTTTGTCAATCCGATATCCAGAATCCTTGGAGCCAGTGACGACACCCTTGAATATACCGCGCAGTATTTGAGAGTCCTCGCCATCGGATACCCGTTCCAAATCACCAGCGGCTGCTTCAGCAATATCTTTCGTGCAGATGGGAAACCCAGGATTGCCATGACCGGCACGGTCTGTGGAAACATTATTAATATCATTCTGGACTCGATCCTGATTTTAGTTCTCGGATGGGGTATGGCCGGCGCCGCATTAGCGACAGTGATCGGAAATGTTTTCGCGTCTTGCTTTTATGCCGGAAATCTGCTGTTCCGAAAGACCTTCCTTTCCATGAACCCCAGAAATTATCGTGTGGGCGACGGGATTGCAACAGGGGTGTTTGCTATCGGTGTTCCGGCTTTCTGCAACAGCCTGATGTCGAGTATTGCCTCCACTTGTGTCAATAATGTGATGGCTTCTTATGGAGATCTGTATGTGGCCGGACTGGGCGTAGCCATAAAAGTCGATTCGATCGCCACGCAGCTGGTCATGGGTTTAGGGGTCGGAGTCCAGCCGCTCTTCGGATACTGCTTCGGCGCGGGTGCGAAAAAGCGCTTTATGGAGATTCTGCGTTTCTCCCTGATTCTGGCCTTTATTGTGAGCGTTGTCATGACGATCGTTTGTTTCACCTTCGCAAAGCCGCTGGTTGGAGCTTTCCTGAGTGACCCGGAAGCCAAATCCTACGGGATTACCTTTTCAAGAATCTACCTCGCGTCCGCGCCGTTCATGGGGATTGCCTTTGTAATGACGAACGCAATCCAGGGTGCCGGCGCTGCAGTTCCCGCTCTCATCCTGTCCCTTTCCCGTCAGGGACTCTTCTTCATTCCAATCCTGCTCATCATGAATGCGATTTTCCATTCGCCGATTATGATAGGTGCGGCGCAGCCAACAGCGAATATCCTGACATGTATCCTGTCCATCATTCTGTTTATTGTGACCTATAAAGTCTACTTCAAGCGGATGGAGCCGTTACAACCGTAAGAGCCGGATACATACAAAAAAGTATCCGGGGAGAATGCTCAAAATTCAGTGTCATGTCCTTTTCCCCGAAAGTATTTTAAAGAGAAGGCAGATGCTGTTTCCGCCGGAATTGAAAACGCTTTTCCGTTTGCCTTCTGAGAAGCGATATTCAGTAGGAACTCATAAATGAATCGAAAATGAAAAAGGGAGTCAATATGGCTCCTTTTTTGCATTCTTGTCTATTCTTGTCTATTCTTTTCTCCTCACATTACTCTTCCGTTTCTAATTCCAGGCGGTGTAAAATATCCTGCACCACACTCTCATCCTGAAGCAAATTCACAGCAAAACATTTTGTCCCGGCATCTTTTAAAGAAGCACCTATATGATAGGCAATCTTATCATCCAAAATCAAAAATCTGTCATGAAACGCCTTCGTATATTTAACGGTCAGAGGCGAATATTGAGCATTAAATTTTTTTATGTCTGCTTTACTCAACTTTGTCTTCTCATGTGTATAAATAACAACAGAGACACCTTCGTTCTTTTTACAGAGAAGATTTAATGTTCCCACATCTACATACCCGTCAATCAATGTGATTTTCCTGTTTGCTTTCTGAATCAGGTCAACAAGCAGTTCAAACGCATCATAAATCTGACCTTCAAAGAAGACTCTTTGAGCTGGTTCTTCCTGTTCTGATATGTATTCAAATATCTGTTCAAATCGTTCTTCAGTTTTCTTTTCAAAAGCAGTCTGCTGAATTTCAGATTCAATCTGCCGTATTTCAATACTATTGACTTTTTCCAGTAAGAGTGTACTGCTTGCCAAATATTTTCGCATTTCTACAAAAGTCTTCATGATTCTTATGCTGACCTGAATCGCCACTTCACTTCTTAAAACAGCAGAAAGCATAGCAATTCCCTGTTCTGTATAAACAAGCGGCAATTTACGACGTCCACCATGCGTGCTGCTTTCAGAACTTGATATTCCATTTTGGAAGTTCAAGTTTACAAATTCCTCTTTAGTAAGTTGAAAGCAGAAGGAATCATCAGGGAAACGTTTTGGGTTTCGTCTCATTGCCTTATTCAGATTCCCTGTTTCCACCTGATACAGCATTGCCAGATCACTATCTAACATCACCTGCTGACCACGGACAACATAAATCAGACTACGTATATCGCTCTGCACCGGTTCGGCAACAGCAATCTCTGTTTTATCATTTGTAATAATTTCAGGCAAAATCGGGACAACAGCACTTCAGGCACAACGAAAAAGAACCGGTTTCACGCAAACACAGCTTGCCAGGAAAGCAAATGTAAATTTACGAACACTGCAGCAGTATGAACTTGGTGCAAAAAGCATCAATCGCGCATCCTTTCAAACAGTGATGGCGCTCTGCAATGCACTTGGCTGTCAGGCAGAAGATATTTTAAATTAGAAATCGAGCAGGAGGCAGCTTGTCGGCTCCTACTCGCCCGCGCAGGCTGCGTCTGGCGTCAGCCAGAAAAATCCTTATGCAGCCCTGCGCATATGAAACCGGGTCCAAACAGCAGGAACTGCCATTCAGACCCGGTCATCTCAATGCTTTTCTATGCAGCCGGTTCTATCATAAACTGCTGCGTGCTTTCGCAAAAGCAAGTTTTTTACAGTGCGGACACCAGTAACTTCCGCGCTCCTGATTCCATACGATTTTTTCCGTGCATGAGAGGCAACGGTTAATGCCTTTTATATAACGGACCGTGTCTTCTCCCCCCGAAACGTCCCCGAGCATATCATCGGTGATTTCCACGCTCTTATCCTCTGTCATGAGTTCCGTCGTGTTTTCTTCTTCGTTCATGATCCCTTTCTCCTTTCCCTAAAACATTTTTTGTGCTGCTATTCTTCCTCAATACGTTTCAGATATACTGTCTCATATTGTGTGGTATCTTCCGCAATTTCCGTACATTCCGGATCCGTATAAAAAACATTTTCGAACGCTTCACTGTGGTAAACGAGAAACTCGCCGCCTTGTGTCACGGTCTGCGTGTAGACAGCTTCTTCGTCCGTTCCGGCGTCTGTGACCACGGATAAGGTCCGGACATCTTCCCCAAATATCGCCTCAGTAAGTTCCTCGTCTACTACGACTTCCTCCGGATCTACGTTCAGGGCGCCATATGCAACCAGCGTCATTTCATCTCCCGCACCTACATAGGTTTTTGTCGAAAGGATTTCATAGGTCTCTTCATCAATGGTATACTCGGTATACTCGTACTCATACGCACTTTCCTCATATCCATAATCTTCAAGGTTAGGCGTAACATAGTCATCCGTAAAATAGGCTATCGCTTCCAGGTAAATCAGTCCATCACTGGTCTCCTGGGATACGATCTGTTCGATTTCATTGTATGTGAAATGGGAATGCGCTTCGTATGTTTCCTGAAACTCATCGTATGCATCGCCGACGAAAATATAGCGAAACCCTACACCACCCTCCGCATAGTCTATCCCATAGACATCGCCGGCATCATCAACCAAAAAGAGAGTCTCTTTCTCATAAACATACCGGGCAGCATCCCGATATGCGCTCCAGGATGACTCGGTCCCATCCGCTGCAATCCAGGTAACTGTGAAGGACGCCCGCCCATATTTATCTGCCAGTTCACTTAGCATATTCGGTTCGATCAGCTCCTGCAGAATGCTATACTCTTCCGATTCATTCTCCTCAGAAACTTCACTGCCTGAGACTTCTTCCAGGACAGCTTCGCCAGTTTGCTCCTCCTCCGCAGCTGCCGGAGTCCCTGCAAAAACAAACCCTGCACACATCATACCTAAAAAGAAATACATCCCTTTTTTCATTGCAAATTTCCTCCAATCTCTGCTCCTTATTTCTCATAACCAGGATAGCATAATGGGCTGCCGACTCCTATCAGCCGACAGCCCCGCATATACACCGTTTCCACCTTACTGCAACAGCGCCGATTATGCTTCAAAGCTTACTTATCGTAACGCCTCCTGTTTTCTTCTTGGAAGTCGTTCCAGTAGTCGTTCCCTGTCTATAGACCAGGTCGCTCGTCTTTGTTTTGCTCGTTGTTTGCTTATAGAGCAGATTACTTATTTTTGTTTTGCCCGTTTGCTTGAAGACTCCGCCAGCCACTTCGTCAAGTTCGTCATCGGACATCGCCTGTGCTTCCGCCATATCCGGCACCTTTGTCTCTTCTGTTATTTTTTCCATTTCTTTACTCATAATATCATATCTCCTTTCCAATTGCTTGATATGCTTATTGTAACACAGAAAAAGCAGAGCGCGCAACCTTTTGGTGCGTTCAATTGCGGCCATTTGTGCCAACGGACGTCCTTTTTTGGGGCATTGTGACATATCCCGTCACATAAGAACCTCTCCGGTCGGCTCAGTCGCCGCTTTTCGTCGGAATAAATCTGGAAATCGCCCTCGCCATCTTTGAGAGCGGCATCGTCTGCAGCCAGATATGCCCCGGGCCGGTGATGACTGTGTTGAACAATCCTTCTCCGCCCAGGAATTTGTTTTTCATTCCCTTGACCGCTTCCACCTCTATCTGGCAGCTGGCACTCATAGCAGCCAGATATCCGGTATCAACCACCATCTTTTCCCCGGACGCGAGATCGTATTCCTCAATCGATCCGTCCATTTCCAGAAATACCGTTCCATTGCCGGAAATCCGCTGCATGACAAAGCCCTCGCCGCCGAAGAATCCGGCGCCCAGCCGTTTCTGTAAAAATACAGACACTTCTACATCCGGAGTGGATGCCAGATAAGCAGATTTCTGCGCGATCACTTCCTGACCGGGCCTGACTTCAAACACACGGATGCTCCCTGGGAAACTGGACGCAAACGCGATCTTTCCCTGGCCTTTTTCTGCGGTATAGCGGTTTAAAAACAGCTTTTCGCCCGCAAGCACACGTCCCATGACTTTTCCTGCTTTTCCGTTTGAGATCGTCTCCATGCCCATGTTTGACGACATCCATGACATCGAGCCGCCCTCACACAACATAGATTCTCCTGCTTCCAGCTCACAGATCACTACCGGGAATGATCCTCCCTCTACTTCATATCTCATTTTTTTCCCCTTTCCTTAAACCATTTTTCTGTCTCATCCGCTCCAAACCAGGTAATCATAAAAGCCGCCCGCCCACAGCTGCAGGTATTGCCGGGTACCTGGCAAGGATACGCCCCTACACCAAGAAAGAACGTACAAAAAGTACGGCACAGAACACCACAAACACCAGCATCCCGACGTTTAAATAAGCAACCCGGATTTTACTGCCTTTCGGAAGTTCCATCGAAGCTGGTTCATACGTTGCTTTCCTCCAGGAGCGGCAGAACAGAACCAGCCCTATAATGACAGCCCCCACTTCCACGAGCGCCCAGACAAAGATCAGAGCAAGTTCCCCGCCGGACGCATTCTCAATATCCGTCAATAAACCGGAAACTGACAGGAAAGCGGTTGCCTCCAGAACCCCAATCGAATTGATCAGGATATGCAGTGCCGCTGAATAACGATATTTGCCGGTTTTCAGATAGATATACGCAAACAGAATGCCCACGGCGAACGCATAGAAAAACTGCGAAAAATTCCCGTGGAAAAGGCCAAACATCAAACCTGAGGTAACAACCGCCAGTTTCCCGCCATAGCAGCGGATTCGGTCGATCAGCAATTTCCGGTAAATGAGTTCCTCGATGAGCGGTCCCGCGATTGCTGTGATCAAAATTTTCACGATTAACAAATCATTGCTTCTCAACAGAGTATCAAGCTTCGATTCTTTCGATATGCCGATCAGCGCCTGAATCACCCCGGTAACCCGATCGCCGACAACACTTCCCACTCTCAGCAGAAAAATTCCGATAAAAGCTGCCCGCACAATCTGACCAAGCTCCAAAGAAGCCGTACCGCCCTTACCATCCACACCGCTGTGTGCGGGAACTCTGAGAAAAATCAGCACCGTGACCGGCACTCCTACCAGATAAAGCGGCGCAAAGGAAAGAAACCATGTGCCCCATGTGTACGATGCCAGACTCGGAAAAAGCCGTTTTATCACAAATTTCACCACATATCCAACCGCCAGAGTGGCAAAGCACGCAATTCCGGCAGTAGAATAAGCTTTCCGGGCGTTTTCCTCGTTCTGATGCGATTTCTCCGTAAAACCGCGATTTTCATTACTCATACCTCTTATTTTCTCCCTTCCGTTTTCTCCCGCACAGCAATCGAACAGAAGACAGCTTTTTGCCGTCTGCCCGCCTCGGCGATAGCCGGAAAATTCCTCTCGCAGCCGCGAGCGAGCAGGAGACCGTCTTCTGCCTCCTGCCCATCTGCGCAGGTTCCATCATAACTCACTTAGCACGAGCAATTTTTCTACAGTGCGGACACCAGTAACTTCCGATCTCATCATTCCATATGATTTTTGTAGTGCATGAGAGACAACGGTCAATACCTTTTATATAACTGACCATCGTTCCTCCCCCCGATACGTCTCCAAGCATATCATCGGTGACTTCCACGCTCTTCCCCTCTGCCTTCAATTCCGCCGTGTTTTCATTTTTGTTCATGTTTCTGTCCTCCTCTTTGATTGATTTATTTATGGTTCGAATGTTATCGTTTCGTTAAAATATTCAGACCATGTTTCGTGATCATACAGCGCCATCGAAAATTCGAGATCCGTTACTTCTTCAATACTGTTTTCGTAAAGGTCTTCCTCATACCAGGTCATCGAAGAAAACGCACACATACCTGCCATCAGTTCAGCTCCCCAGTATGGATCCAGCTCTGCACCATTCACGAACGCATCCTGAGAGACAAAGGTTACTCTTTCATCCGTTTTGTTTACCAGGAAGAGCTTTAAGGTATACCCATCCTTATCGTATCCGCATTCGGTCACAATAACTGTCGCATATTCATTATCCAGCAGGATCGTATCTGTGTCTAATGTTTCCCGCTCAAACTGAGCCGCATTCTCTTCCCCTTCCGGATAGATGCTCACTGTCTCGCTTGTTATGTCATCCCAGGTATCGTTGTCATACACGTCAATGGTAAATTCTATATCGGAAATTTCCCCAATGTCCTCCGTGAAATCGAAGAAGGAGTAAAATAAAATTTCCGATTCAGCCGTTTCTCCGGCGGCTACTTCTACTCCGAAGAAAGGGTCACACATGACACCGTTAAGAGAAGCATCGGTGATCAGGAAATAATAATCCAGTTCAGAGTTATTCTCAAAATATGCCTTTAAGCTATAACCAAATCTGTTATCCGGCTCTATCGAAGTGATCTTTACAATACAATCCTGATCATCAATGACCGTCATTTCTTCAAATTCAATCGCCGAACCGGCTCCGGCCTCAGTCGCAGCTTCCGTTTCCATCTCACTGTTCTCTGCGGCCTCAGCCGCAGCTTCCGTTTCCGTCTCACTGTTCTCTGCGGCCTCAGTCACAGCTTCTGTTTCCGTCTCACTGTTCTCTGCGGTCTCAGTCACAGCTTCCGTTTCCGTCTCACTGTTCTCCCCGGCATAAGCAGACAACGAATTCTTGTTCTTCACATACACAATATCATAATCCGTAATCTCCTCGGCATATTCCGTACATTCCGGATCTACGTAATAATAATTGTCTTCCAGCTCATACCCGCGCCAAATCCAGATCATACAGCCTTCTTTTACGGACTGTGTGTAGATGACTTCCTCGTCGGTGCCCCCGTCTGTGGCTATCGACAGCGAATAATCATCTCCAAATATCGAGTCGCAAAGCTCCTCATCCCGCGTATACTGCTCCGGTTCTCTGTCAAGATAAGACTCCAGAAACAAAGTCACTTCATCTTCGTATCCCACATAAACCTTCATCTCAAGGATCTCATATGTCTCCGCATCGATGACATAATCGGCCACCTCGTACTCATATGCATTTGCGTAATATCCATAGTCTGAAAGCTCATCCGCGGTATAATCGTCCGTATAATAGGCAATCGTTTCCAGGTAGATCATCCCGTCTTTGTCCTCCCGGGATAAGATCTGTTCGTCCTCGTTGTATGCGAAGAGAGAGACGACCTCCATCTCATCTTTCAGAGACTGATATCCAGTCTTGCCTACAAAAAGAAAACGGAATCCCTTATTGTTCTCCTCATAATCGATCCCATAGACGTCGCCGTCCTCGTCGATCAGGAGATTTTGATAATTCTCATCCACATACCAGGTATCGTCCTGGTATACGGTCCATTCTGACTCCGTTCCGTCCACCCAATAATAGGTATTCTTGAAGGATACCCTCCCATACCGGGCTACCAGCTCATCCAGGAGATTCGGCTCTTCCAGTTCCTGCAGGAGATTATCTTCTTCTGATGCATTTTCCGCAGAAGCTTCGCTGCCGGATTCTTCTGCGACAGCTTCCTCAGTTCCATCCTCGTCCGCAGCCGCTGACATTCCCGCAAGCATAAGCCCCGCACACATCGCACCAATGATCAGATATGTTCTTTTTTTCATTGAAATCCCCTATCTCTTTCCCTGTGTTCCTCGCGTGAATGTATCTCACATTGTCTTACATATAGTAACTATTCAGAACAGCCTTTAGCAGGTAAACCTGCACCTGTCTTTTCATTTCGATGCTGTTCTGAACTGGTACTACACATAACCGTACGACGCCATCGTATCAGTCGTCGCCGGGAAGTTTAAACTTTCTTGTCGAACGGCCGCCGCCGGCCACCTCAGACAGCACCTCGTCCAATATTTCTTCTTCGGCCTTGTCATCGGCAGGCTGTTTGGCTTCCGATTCTTTTGGTATCCTGTTTTCATCTTTGTTCATGGTTCCTTTCCCCTTTCTTATTTTTGCTTTTTCCTGAGGTTCCCTCATGGCTTTATTCTAACACAGAAGTCCTTCTATGTGTGAACAATTGATGCGTCCATTCCCGACCAGTTGTGCCACTTTGGCAAATAAACAGACCATCCCCATTACTGGTCAGTTCCCGACACCGCCTAATGTGCAGGAACAGCCGGTCGTACCCTCTCCGTTAGAGATGCAGCTACAGAGCCCGCCATTGCCATTCCCCGGCAGAGCACAGACACACCCGAGCGGGGAGGTACTTTCCAACCCTCCGCTCACAACGTCGAGTTCCTCATCTGACATCAGTTCCGGTTCTTCCAGGCGGAAGTCTCTCTCAGTAAGGGAAATCTGGCAGGCAGCGGCAAGCGCGATCAGGTCAGGAATTCCTTCTTCCGCTTCTTTTCTTCCCAATTCCTCCGCCCTCTGTTTCAGATCGGGATCGGTCTCCAATAATTCCAAAAATTTCCTTACATTCTCTCTCAAAATTTTTCCCCCCTGTAAAGAATCATATCTTTACTTGTTTTACTGATTTTGTTGATTTTTACCGGACATCCGCAAAAGCAGGTAGTCCTCCCAGGCTTTGCGGATCGTCTCTTTTTTCTGACGGGAAAAATCAAGTCTTGTCCCGTCATCCAGCAGACAATACTCTTCGGTCATCCGCCTGATATGTTCCATATTGGCGATCACCCCTCTGTTTATCTTCAGGAATCTCGCATCCAGCTTTTCTTCCAGATTCCGAAGCTCCATCCAGACCCGGATGACATGGTTGCCCGTCAGATGGATTTCCTTTGCGTGCCGGGAACTGTAAATGCAGATGATCTCCTCCAGATACACTGTATGACTGTCTTTGCCGATATTAACACGCATCCGGGGGTGTTCTTTCGGAAAAGTGCTTTTCAGCCGCTGAAAGGATTCCCTGATGCCTTCCGTTGTGATCGGTTTGATCAGATAGTTCAGCGCGTCCAAAGCCCAGGCCTCCACTGCGTGGTCCTGACTGTTGGTGACAAACACAATCCCCGTCTCCGGCGATAAGCTCCGAAGCTTGGCAGCGATATCCAGACCGCTTTCCCCCGGAAAATAAACGTCGAGGAACACAATATCAAATACCGGGCGTTCCCGCATTGCCTTCAGCAGCTCTTTTCCGTTGGTAAAACACTCCGTATGCTGTTCCGGATCGCATTCACGCAAAGCGTTGATAAAAAGGACCTGCGAAAGCCGGCTGCTGTCACAGACTGCGATATGCATACTGTTATCCCCCGTTTTTCTCTCCGAACAGCCGTGAATACATAAACTGTTCGTACGTATCCTCTATGGCCCGACGTCCCCTGCGGGTAAAAGTAAGCTTCGTCCCGTCACGGAGAAGGCAATAGTCTTTGCTCATCGTCCGAATATGCTCCATATTAACAATCGTACCCTTATTCAGTTTCAGGAACGTATCATCCAGCTTATCCTCCAGTTCATGAAAATGCATCCGGACACGCAGGGTCTGCCCACTCGTCAGGCAGACATTCTTTGCGTGTCCGTCACTGACGATGTAAGTCACCTCATCCAGATATACCGTCACACTGTCATGGTCGACAGGCAGCGTAAGGATACGGCGCGGCCGGGACCTGAGACGCGCAAGCCGGCGAAAAGCCTCCTCCACGCCCTCCGCTGTGACCGGCTTTACCAGATAATGAAGGGCATTCACGGACCAGGCGTCTACCGCACAATCTTCACTGACCGTCAGAAACACAATACTCGTCTCCGGCGATACCTTCTGAAGGCGCGCAGCCACATCCAGACCATTCTCTTCAGGAAAATAAATATCCAAAAACACAAGATCAAAAGCCCCCCCGGCGGCAGCCCTCAAAAGCTCCGCTCCGGTGGAAAAACATTCCAGGCACTGTGTCGGATCCCATTCCCGTATCATCTTGGTAAACCGTTTCTGAAACAGAACATCATCATCACAGATTGCTATCCGCATATCATCATTCCTCGCACGATTCATCAGGACCTTCCTGTGGCTGCCGCCTCGGCGGCTTTCGAAGCCGCGCTTCGGATCTTATCCGCCCATCCGTCCTTAAAGAGTGTGCAGCAGGCTTTGTCGGGTGACATAAGGGTATTGTTTTCGTCAAAAGAAAGCGCGCTTGCGCGGCAGCCTCCCGCGCAGATTTTCGCGTATTCACATTCCCCGCACTCCGGTACGATGCGGAAGAATTCATCCACGCGTGTATCGATCAGCTTCATATAAGTGGAATCCGTCAATCCCTGGCGCAGGCCTATCTCACCAATCAGCGGATAGTCATACTGAACATCCGTACTGGAAAGAGACATGCAGGGAAGCATACGGCCTTCCGGAGAGATATACAGGGTCTGGCGGGCATGCCCACAGATGGTCTGACTCAGACAGCAGTCACTGCCATCGTATTTTTGCAGCGGAATACACCACCTGGTACTTCCTTTCCTGCACATGAACACACCGCCGAGCATCAGGGATAACGGCATCCCATCCTCGAAGTATTGAGGGATATAGTCCAAATAGGTCTCATACAGCTCATCCAGCCCGATCGTTTTGTCTTTTCCGTACCGGTCCCAGAGCTCAGTAGGCGACACCGGGTTCGTCTTGAGGCTTCCGCAATGATGCTCCGCCAGTGTCCGGATGCTCTGCCGCAAAAGATGCCGATTGCCCTTGTGCAGACACATTTCGGCTCCGGTCGGGAACCCATACGCATGGCACAGGTCAAACGCCCGCAGTACCGCATCGCCTGCACCTTTGATGCCGCGGAGCCAGTCGTGCCAGCCCTCGTCGCCGTCATAGCTCATATTGAACTCCGGACACAGGCCGCGCTCCTTTAAGCCTTTCAGGAGCTGTTCATTTACCAGCGCGCCGTTGGAATAGATCTGGGTCAGATGCATCTTCCGTTCCACAATGCCGTCGATGATGTTCCACCAGTCCTTGCGGACCAGCGGCTCCCCGCCGGTCAGTGAAATGTGTGTGACACCGCACGCATCCAGCTGATCCAGGATATCCATGATCGTCTCATGAGAAAGCTCTCCCAGCTTCCCCTCCGGAGCGGACATATAGCAATGCCTGCACCGGTAATTGCATTTACCGGTGATCGACCAGTGCGCCGTCCTGATAAAGCGGTTGTGATACCTGCGGTATTCCTGGTCTTCGGAAAGCCCGTCCCCATACGCGCAGGGAACCACCAGCTTCTGCTCTTTTGCTTCCCGGATGATCTCCCGCATCTTCTGCGGAACCAGCGCTCCATCGCAGTCAATTTTTCCGTTGCACAACTCCATTGCCCGGAATTCTTCCTCATTCCGGATAAACCGCACCTGGTTTTCCGGTCGAATCAGGAGCGCCCATGGCAGCCTGTCCCAGCCGCGCAGACATACATTTTCCTGTAATTTGTAGTACATATTTTTCTCCTGCAGCTTATGAAATTTGCCGCCGTAAGCGCCGCAAACTTTGTATAACTACATTGTACCAAGTCGCTTACGCGACGGCCTGTTCTAAGTTTGTGATTCCACTACTTCTTCATTTCTAATGTTTTTTTCAAAAAAAGTAGCAGTTTTTTGATTTATGTTTTATTGTTGAATTACCCCTAAAACAACAAGCAAACATACAAAAAACTGCCACGCTTATGTTATCACGGATTTCAAAACTCAACAACTACATATTTAAAAATTTTTGCAGGTCACCTCCTGCTCGGATGTTTGTCTCTTTGCTAACATTCGTCATTTACAAAGGAGGTCCCTGTTATGGACTATTTTGCTCTTTTTATCCAGATGCTTGAGGCCAGAGGCCTGACGGACAACACGATCCGTTCTTATAAAACCTACATCAAAGCATATCTGAACTATCTTTCTTCCCTGCACATCCTGCCGGAAGATGCTTCGTGGCAGATGATAAGGGATTTTCTGGCGTGGATACAGAAATCCAGAGACCTGGACGATCGTACAGTAAACGCCATCATTTCCCATCTCCAGTTCTTCCAGATCTATGTCCTCCATAAAGAATGGGACAGGACACAGGTCCCTTTTCGGAAATTTGACTGCTATCTTCCCTTTGTTCCATCCAGAGAACAGGTCTGTGCCTTCATCAATGCTCTCGATGACCCGGATGCCCGGCTTGCAGCTGCTATCATTTATGCAACCGGCCTCCGCATTGATGAACTCTGCCACCTGAAATATACGGATATTTACCGTTCAAGCCATAAACTGTATATCCATCATTCTAAAAACAGGCAGGATCGTTATGTGCCGTTTACGGAACTTATCTGGGAAGCACTACTAAATCGGTGGCTCTCCTTTCCGGCAGGCACCCGTCCGCATGGATGGATCTTTACACGGCGGAGGGATACTTCGCAGCCCATGTATACGCAGTGGCTTCAGCGTGAATTCCGCATTTGCAGAGACGCCCTTGGTATGGATGAGCGCTTCTGCGCGCATTCGCTAAGGCATGCATACGCAACCCACAGTTATGAGAATGGGCTGGATCTACTCACGTTAAAAGCGAATCTTGGTCATAAATCTTTAAACTCCACACTGATATATGTGCACCTCGCGGATGACTCCGCAAAATCCCGCGCAACCAACCCCTTTGAGCAGATCG
>JAJPXU010000141.1 GCA_021205305.1 Lachnospiraceae bacterium | reverse complement strand
ACCGTGCACTGGCACAAACGGAAGAAATCTTAAAAGATACAGATTTTACATTATACAATAAAATTCTGTTTATCTCAAAAAGCGTTGGGACAGCAGTAGCTGCTGCTTACGGACAGAATCATGGCCTCGTAACACAGAACATTTACTATACACCGGTTGGTCAGTCCTTCCCGCTTATGGATCAGCCAGGTATTGTATTTCACGGAACAAAGGATGGCTGGGTGGAGACAGCGCTAGTAAGAGAAGAGTGTAAAAGGAAAGAATTTCCGCTTTACGTGATTGAGAATGCCAACCACTCACTGGAAACAGGTGATGTAGGAAAAGACCTTGTCAACCTCAAGTTCATTATGGATAAAACGGAAGAATATATCGGAAGCATTTAGGACTACACGGGATTCATTTCCAGCTCCTGTAAATCTCTTTTGCTCTGTCCTTCTGCTCCTGGCTTTCCGTTCTGCCGCCGTATCGAATGCTGCGGTACAGGTGAGTCAATTCTTCGGATTCCTCATTTTTTCCCAGGCTGGAAGCAGCAAATTCACTCACGTCTTTGCTGGTCAGAGGATGCTCTGTATCCAGCCCTTTTTCAGCGCATAAATACAGGATCTTTTTATAATAATACCGGATGTTTCGCTCCTGCCATAAAAAGCCGCGCTGCCTGGGCTGTTTGGTGTTTTTATCATCGTTGCTCCTGGTTATGCTTCCATGGGCTGCGTTCCTCCACCCGAATGCATTACCGGAAAGTTTGCGGTAGAAAAAATAAAGTATCGCTAAAGCCACCAGCCCGATCAGTACATATCCGATCACTTTAGCGACCAGCGGAGTTTGTGATGTGTCCATTTCTTCCAAACGCAGGGAATCCCCCAGATCCATAAGCACGGTTTCCTGGGCTTCTTCCTGCTTGGCACCGGAAAAAAGCATTAGGAAAAAAGAAACGATGGCAGACAGAATTCTGGCTAAAATCCAGAAGATTGCTTCCAGAACCGGAATTACAAGGCGATTATAGACCGTGCGTAAAAGCCAGAGTACGCTATTTAAGACTGTTTTTGAAGTAAGAATTGCCGCAGAACAAAACGCCGCGAGAAGCGAAATGCTGCTGGAACCCCAAAAACTGCGTTTTCCTCCCGAGGTATCTGCAATCCGCCCCGCCCGCAGAAGAAAAATACCAAAAATAAGAAATAAAAGCACAGGACGGCCGCATAATGCCTGCCATTTGGCGGGACCGACGAAAATAAGCTCAAGCAGGCTGATACACAAAAGGAATCTGGCTTCGAAGAGAACCATGCCTGGAATATCGGATATAAAGTCACGTTTTTTCCAGGAAAGGACCACATAGATCACCCACACTGCCGGTACTGCCAGAAAAATCACCTGAACCGGGGTGGAAACAGCCACGATTGCCGGGGCAATAAAGGCGGCATACCAGACAATATCCGTCAGTATTTTTAAAATTGCCAGAATCATATTCGTAAATCCCCCTCATGCAGTTTCTTTCCAAACTTCCATGTGCGTCACCTGTATATAAAAAGCAGGTTATGAATACAATGCATCTGCGCAGAGCAACAGGATTTTCCTTCGTAGTTTTCTTTCAAAACGTGCGGCTGCCGCGCGGGCGGTTTCCTCGTCTGCCGGAGTAACAAGGATGATGCTTTTTCTATTCTGGGCATTTCGTATTTCCCGCTCCCAAAAATCCGCTTCTGATTCCCTGATATCGTAAGTCATGCGCCCCAGTCCTTCCAGGACAGTTTCCAGATGGGCTGCACCCAGGCCTTCACAGATATGATTCCAGTCCCCCATCGGTCCGGCGATACATCCGTTTGTTTGAAAGTCATAGGAAATCTTCTTCTTCTCCAGAATTTCACATACGCTGCGGACAATGGAAAAGCATTGCTCCAGAAGCAATTCCTGATTTTCCCGTCTTGGACAGTCTGTATTTAAAAGAACTGTGCAGGAGAATTCGGCGGTATTCTCATATTGCTTCACCAGTAAGCGATTGTATCTGGCGCTTTGGCTCCAGCTGATTGCCCGGAAAGGCTCCCTTCCGGTATAGTCCCGGAAACCTGACGTCTGGATTGGGTCTTCCATCAGGCTATTTCGTACGGCGTTTTCGCCGAGATACCCGCCTAAGAGTTGTCTAGGCTCCGCCAGCTCGCATCGCTGCGGCTTTACTACGATTTCCCGCAGCTCCGGATAGGTATCTGTAACGGAACGAAGTCCAAGGAAATCTCCCGCATCCACAGATGCGCCGCGGAAAAAATAACGGCCGCGCTTTGGTATGGATACCTCCCGGTTTAAGACAACCTTCTGGTGTCGCCCGAGATAAAGAGTCGAAACCAGCCAGGAGCACCATTTATCACCGACTTTTCCACTCCCGTCTGTGAATATAAGCCCTTCCGGTACAAGCTCGCGCAGTCGGAGATAGGGAACCATCATTCGTTTCCCATTCCGGATGGTGATCGACCAGGAAAAAGCCTCTCCGGGTTCCACCACAACCCTGTCCAGAGAAGTGCAGAACGTGACCTGATCCAATACGTGCTTCAGAGAATATTTTTCAACAAAATAAAGTACAACGGCAAATACCGCGATCAGCAGAATCATTTATTCAAGTCTTCCAGCGGCACCGGCACTTCCCCGATCAGGCGATCCAGGTATTTTTTGGTGTCCTCATAGCTTTCGGAGCCTTTGGATAGAATCCTGTGGCTCAGCACGTAAGGAGCCACGGAGATCACATCCTCCGGAATGACAAAATCTCTGCCCGTACACGCAGCTGTTACCTGGGAGGCGTGGTAAAGCGCAAGCGCGCCCCTCGTCGATACGCCCGTGACAAAACGGCTTTCTTTTCTGGTCTTTTCCACAATATCCATCATATATGCCAGTACATCCTTCTCCACATGTACGTTCGGGTATTCCGTTTTCATCACGCGTATATCCTCAGGCGGGACAACAGCCGTTAGCTCTTCAAGTTTCCTGGCAGAGGGTTCCCCGGAAATGACAGACATTTCCTGCTCACGGCTCATATATCCGAGATTGATTTTCATGAAAAAACGATCCAGCTGTGCCTCCGGAAGCGGAAATGTGCCATAGGACTCCACTGGGTTCTGCGTCGCCATGACAAAAAATGGTTCTGCCATCGGATAAGTCGTTCCATCTACAGTAATCTGGCTTTCTTCCATTGCCTCAAGGAGGCTCGACTGGGTCCGCGGAGTAGCCCGGTTAATCTCATCCGCCAGTACGATATTTGTAAAAAGCGGTCCCTGACGGAATTCGAAATCGCCCTTCTTCTGGTTATAAAAATTAATCCCTGTCAAATCCGACGGCAGCAAATCCGGTGTAAACTGGATCCGCTTAAATCCGCTGCCAATTGTTTTTGCAAAGGCACGTAAAAGCATCGTCTTGCCCGTTCCGGGAACATCTTCCAGGAGCACATGGCCAGAGCAGAGAAACGCTGTGAAAATCAGGCGTATCTTGTCCTCCTTGCCAACAATTACCTTCGAGCAGTTCTGTACCACCCGTTCTGAATTTTTCAAAAAAATTGTACAGTCCATCTTTTTCCTCTTTTGCGTCATCCAAATTCTGTACTTCAGGACACGCGCAGGCCATTTACAACATGCGCAGCGTGTGTCTAAATTAAAAGGTATTTTAACATTTTGCTCTGAAAATAACAAGGTGCACAATCCCCTGTTTCTGTACCGATTTCATTTCACCGGAGAAATCCGGCGATAATTACACTGAAAATATACTTCTGGACACCAACAAAGGGCTGTGATATAATGCTTCAAGCTTTATCACAGTCTTTTGTTACTGGAGAAAGGAACTGAGAAAACGGTATGATATTTGGAAAGCACGTAAATCGTTACTACCTGAAAAATGCGCCGATTCTTTTGCTTGGCATAGCGGCTCTTGTGTTGGTGGATTATTTCCAGCTGCTGGTACCGGAGCTTTACCGCATTGTGGTAAATGGCGTAAATACCGGCCAGGCGGTTGTCGATGGGGTTACGGTGGATTTTACCATGGATGTACTTCTCGATGAGGTCTGTCTGCCGATGATTTTTATTATCCTTGCAATGGTAATCGGACGCTTCCTTTGGCGCGTCTGTTTTTTTGGCTCGGCAATCCGCGTGGAGACAGATTTGCGCTGCAGAATGTTTGAGCACAGTAAGGATCTCTCCCAGCAATATTATCAGGAAAATAAGGTCGGCTCGCTGATGAGCCTGTATACGAATGATCTCGATACGATCCAGGAATGCTTTGGCGACGGCGTGCTGATGTTCTGCGACGCTCTGGTGCTGGGCGGAATGGCTTTTTATAAAATGCTTCAGATGAACCTGCTGCTCACCGCTTTCGCATTGATACCGCTGGTGTTTCTCTGCGTGATTGGCCTGACACTTGGAAAAATTATGGAGAAACGCTGGGAGCTGCGTCAGGAGGCTTTTTCGGATCTGTCTGATTTTGCGCAGGAGAATTTCTCAGGCATTGCTGTGATAAAAGCGTTTGTCAAAGAATACCAGGAGCTGCGGGCATTTTGCAAACTGAACCTGCAAAACGAGGACACGAATGTGTCTTATACACGGATTTCCACCCTGCTGGATATTACCGTTACCCTATTCATTGAATCTGTGATCTGCGTCATCCTCGGCTACGGCGGCTATCTTGTATACAATGGGCAGTTCGACGCCGGAATGCTGATCGAATACATCGGTTATTTTACTTCTATCGTGTGGCCATTTATGGCGATCGCGATGCTGATCGAGAAGTCCTCGCGCGGAAAAGCCTCTGTGAACCGTGTCAGTGAGCTTCTTGACGCACCGATCGATGTCAAAGACCGGGAAGGCGTGGAAAATCTTATGAAAGTGCAGGGGAAAATTGAGTTCCGCCATCTTTCGTTCCGCTATCCGGGCGGAGATTTTGATGTGTTAAAAGACATCTCCTTTACCATCGAGGCGGGAGAGAGTGTCGGTATCGTCGGGCGCACCGGTGCGGGAAAGACCACACTGGTAGATCTGATTTTGCGTACATATAATGTAAAAGACGGCACCTTATTTATAGATGGACATGATGTAAATTCCATTTCCATCCATTCGCTGCGGGTCGGCTGTGCGTATGTGCCGCAGGATAACTTCTTATTCTCCGATACAATCGCGAATAATATTTCATTTGCTGTTGACAAAGGGGTATGGACAGAATCTGACCAGGCTGATCGTGAAATGCGGAAAAAGGCTAACACAGAAAGATGCGATACAGGCAGCCTGGCTGCAAGAATCCGCTCTGCGGCGGTTGCGGCGGATGTCGATGAGGATATTTCCGGGTTTACAGACGGTTATGAGACCATCCTTGGCGAGCGCGGCGTGACGGTTTCCGGCGGACAGAAGCAGCGTATTTCTATTGCCCGCGCCCTGATGAAGGACGCCCCGATCCTGATTCTGGATGATTCGGTGTCTGCGGTCGATACAGGGACAGAACGCGTGATTCTTGACCATTTAAAGGAACGGACCGGAAAGACGACCATTCTGATCGCGCACCGTATTTCGACTGTGGAGACAATGGATAAAATTATCTTTCTGGAGGATGGCTGTTTGGGTGCGGTAGGTTCTCATGAGGAATTATATAAAACCTGTGAAGCGTACCGGAAAATGGTAGACTTGCAGAGACTGGAAGAAGAAATGTCCGGCAAGACATCTGAGAACCCATCCGGGTCTGAGAGGAGGAGCCGCCATGCGTGAATATTTTCCCCTTTTGCTGGTAGGCGCAATCATCGGCACAATCAGCGCGGTGCTCATCCTGGCTTACGTGCTGGTAAAAGATAAAAAAGAATCCATGGGATTTGAGCGGCATATGAAGGACAGTGTGATATTAAAGCGCCTGCTCCTGTACGCGAAGCCGTACTGGAAACAGTTTTTGCTGGTATTGTTCCTGATGCTGTTTTCCATCGCCTATGATATTCTCTCTCCGCTGATTGTAGGAAGAATCGAGAACCTGGTAGCGGGCGATTTTACCTTACAGCCGCTGTTTCGCTATGTGGCTGTTTACGCGATGATTCTCGTGGTTTCCATGGTTTGTTCGTATTTTCAGGCGATTATTTTGCAGAAGGTCGGGCAGCGGATTATTTCCCGCATGAGAGAGGAACTGTTTACGCACATTGAGGCATTCTCGCATGCACAGCTGACGGAGATTCCGGTCGGCAAGCTGGTGACCCGTGTGACAAATGACACCAATGCAATTTCACTGATGTTCACCAGCCTTCTGGCACGGCTTTTGAAAAACTGTTTCGTGATTGTTGGCGTTCTCGCCGCCATGCTGGTGCTGAACTATGAACTGACCCTGATGGTACTCTGTTTCGTGCCATTTATCGTGCTGTTCACCGTCATCTTTCAGAAATTTTCACGGCGCGCGTACCGCAAGGTGAAGGACTGTACCACCGATATCAATACCTGGCTTTCCGAAAACCTTTCCGGAATTAAGGTCACGCAGATTTTCAACCGGGAAGAGGCAAAAAATAAAGAATTTTCCGCAAAAAGCAAGGCTCTCGGGCGAGCCAGAGGAGAGCAGGTATTTGTATTCGGAATTTTCCGTCCTTTGATTTATATGCTTTATATCAGCTCGGTACTCTGCCTGCTGTATCTGGGCGGAAAAGGATATCTTGGGGATACCACGTTTCTCGGCCAGACATTGACCAGCGGAACGATCGTTTCTTTTTATATGTACATTTCCAAGTTTTTCGATCCGATCCAGAATCTGGCGGAACAGTTCAACTGGCTGCAGTCTGCGTTCGCGTCCGCGGAGAAGGTGTTTTCACTTCTGGATCTGCCGCTGGAAATGACCGATGCCGAGGATGCGATTGAGGTTCCCAGGCTTCGCGGGGAGATTGAATTCAAAGACGTATGGTTCGCCTACATTCCCGGTGAATGGGTACTAAAGGGTGTTTCTTTCCACGTCAATGCGGGAGAAACAGCAGCTTTTGTCGGCGCGACCGGTTCCGGTAAGACAACAATTCTGGCATTGCTCACACGAAACTATGAATTCCAGAAGGGAGAAATTCTCATTGATGGAATAGACATCCGGAAAATAAAAACGGATTGCCTGCGCCGCCAGATTGGACAGATGCTTCAGGATGTGTTTCTTTTTTCAGGCACCATTCGCAGCAATATCATACTTGAGGATACCTCGTCCGCTTTATCAGGCGTGAAAAACCAAACAAGCGTTTCTGCGGATAAAGAGCGTGTAGATACTGCGGAGAGTTTCGATGGCAGGAAGATAACGGATGAGGAGATCATGGATGTCTGCCGATATGTAAACGCAGACGGTTTTATCAACCGCCTGGAGCATGGTCTCGATGAAGAGGTCCGCGAGCGGGGCAGTAATTTCTCCGCCGGACAGCGCCAGCTTTTGTCCTTTGCCCGCACCATCCTTCATCATCCGTCAGTCATGATTCTGGATGAGGCGACCGCGAACATCGACACTGAGACAGAGATTTTGATACAGGATTCCCTGGAGCGTATGCGCTCCATCGGAACCATGCTCATTGTGGCACATCGTCTTTCAACCGTCCGTCATGCCGACCAGATTTTTGTGCTTTCTCATGGAGAAATCCTTGAGAGGGGGACGCATCAGGAACTGATCGATACGCAGGGGCGTTACTACGAGTTATATATGCTCCAGTCGCATATGGAAAAGCTTGACGGCAGATGACAGGAGCCATTTGTGAAAAACGAATAACTAAAAATGCAACGGATGGGAAGAAATCGTGTTCCCCATCCGCGTAAAATAGGGAGGTTCTATTATAATGGAAGAGAAAACACAAATACATCAGAAATTCCTGACCGGAGAGAGGGCTCTTTTTCAGGGGCATGATCTGAAAATTACTGACACAATTTTTGACGATGGGGAATCTCCGTTGAAGGAAAGCCGGAATATCGAGCTGGATGGCTGTATGTTTAAGTGGAAATATCCGCTCTGGTACGCAAAAAACATCTCGGTAAAGAACAGCACCTGGTTTGAGATGGGACGTGCCGGTGTGTGGTATACAGATCAAATCACAGTGGAGGATTCCGCGATTGAGGCTCCTAAAAACTTTCGCCGCTGTGATGATCTTACCCTGCGGAATGTTTCTTTCCCGAACGCGGCCGAGACGCTCTGGAGCTGTAAGAATGTGCGGATGGAACAGGTAATGGCAAAAGGCGACTATTTTGCCATGAACTGCGAAAACATGGATATCGACAGATTCACGCTCTATGGAAATTATTCCTTTGACGGTGCCAAAAACGTAGAAATCCGTAATTCGCGCCTTCTCTCGAAGGACTCGTTCTGGAACAGTGAAAACATCACCGTGTACGATACTTTCATTTCCGGAGAATATCTGGGCTGGAATGCAAAGAACCTGACGCTGATCAACTGTACGGTCGAGAGCCTGCAGGGGATGTGTTACATTGATAACCTTGTGATGAAAAACTGTAAGCTGATCAATACCACGCTGGCCTTTGAATATTCAACCGTGAATGCCGAAATCGACAGCCATATCGACAGTGTGCTTAACCCGTCCGGCGGCATAATCCGCGCGGAGTCCATTGGGGAACTGATTATGGAACGGGATAAGATTGATCCGGAAAAGACAACGATTATCTGTAAACGGTAGACAAATCAAAGCTAACGAACTGTTTTTCTGCCTATCTGCGCCGCGAAGCAGGTTTTTTAAAAAGATAATATTTTGCGTGAGAATGAGCAGAATGATATTTACGATAAAAGAGAATAGATGGAGAAGATAGATATGCTTTATGATTTTAATACTCCGATTAACCGGAAAAATACCTATTCTGAAAAATGGAATGTAAAAGAGAACGAGCTGCCCATGTGGGTAGCGGACATGGATTTCGCGGCGGCGCCGGAGATCCGTGCCGCGATTGAAGCACGGGCGGCGCACGGTGTATTTGGATATACATGTATTCCGGATGCATGGTACCAGGCTTACGGGGACTGGTGGGAGAGCCGCCATTCTTTCCGGATGCAAAAAGACTGGCTGGTCTTTTGCACCGGTATTGTCCCGGCCATCTCCAGTATAGTGCGGAAATTGACCACACCCGCAGAGAAAGTGGTGCTGCAAACGCCAACTTACAATGTTTTTTTCAATTCTATCCTTAATAACGGGCGACAGGTGCTGGAAAATCCGCTGAAATATGATGGAAAAACATACCGCATGGATTTTGTTGACCTGGAAGAAAAGCTTGCCGATCCCCAGACAAGCATGATGATTCTGTGTAATCCGCAGAATCCCACCGGCAACATCTGGGACAGGGAAACGCTCGCAAAAATCGGTGAGCTCTGCCGGAAATATCATGTAATTGTCATTTCAGATGAGATTCATTGTGATATCACGGCGCCCGGATGTGATTACATTCCCTTTGCTTCTGTATCGGAAGCCTGCCGGGAGAACAGTGTGACCTGTATTGCGCCGACAAAAACCTTTAATCTGGCCGGACTGCAAACCGCGGCTGTCGCAGTCCCGAATGAGACACTGCGGCACAAGGTCTGGAGGGGACTGAACACGGATGAAGTGGGAGAGCCGAACGCGTTTGCTGTGGATGCCGCCATTGCTGCGTTCACAAAAGGCGGCCCATGGCTGGATGAGCTGCGCGTGTATGTTGATCAGAATAAAAAAACAGTCGCTGAATACGTAGAAAAACGTATCCCTCAGCTGACAGTCGTACCGTCGCAGGCAACGTATCTGATATGGATAGACGGTCGTGCAATTCCAGATGCCCCGGGGGCCGATCCGGATCTGGCACATCGAATCCGGGCGAAATCCGGATTGTATCTTTGTTCCGGCAGTCAGTATGGCAAAGACGGGGAAGGCTTTCTGCGCATGAATGTAGCCTGCCCAAGCTCTATGGTGCGCGAGGGACTGGCGCGGTTGGAGACGAGCCTCAAAAGCTGAAAAATTACCCACGGACAAAAGGGTCCGTGGGCTTTTCACACGTAAAGCAATACTGTCTTGAGCTGTGTTACAGACTCAGTCGAGATAATCTCCAACCGGGCTATTGTTGTACTGTTTGATCACCTTGAGCATAATAGATCCATCCGGCTGTTCGTTTTCTTCGATGATCTTATACTTTGTCTGGTTCCGATCAAGGCCTCTTTTATACTGCGCTACTTCTTCCTGCACCATCTTTACCGCGTAACTGTGCTCCAGATCTTCTTTCAGCATAAAATGTAATGTCTGGCAAATGCAGGCTGCCTTTACTCTTTTCATCACTATCCACCTCCTTGTCTGACTGAAACGCCAAAATGCCTGTTGCGGCACGAGCCTGAACAGAGATATGCAGGCACTATATCTATGTGCACTCATGAACTTACAGTACCTGATATGGTAGTATTATACCATTTTTAGCAAAAAATTGTCAAAGCAGAAAATTTTAAAATCAGACTAAAAAATTGGCTGGAAATTATTATTTTCGTTGACAGGCGGGCGATGGGGTATTTGGCATAAATGAGATTGGTTGCGGCGAATTATGAAATTTCGGCAGTAGATTCTGGAGGTGTGGAAAACAGGAAATGTTTCGGAAATCCTTATTGTATGGAAGAACTTGTTCTGATATAATCTGAAGCAGCCATGAAGAAAAAAGATTATAGAAGCACTGATAACTTTCGTTGGTAAATCTACAGGAAAGAAGGTGGATCAATGTCTGCAAGAACAGAGGAATATTTACGAAGTGTCGTCAGAGAACTAATAAAACTTCCCACAGAGGCAGAGTGGGTAGAATTTAAGTGCAATAATAAGGATCCGGAAAGAATAGCAAAATATATTTCCGGGTTAAGTAATGCGGCTGCTTTGTGTGAACGCCCAAACGCGTATATTGTCTGGGGTGTTGCAGATGATACACATCAAATTGTCGGAACAGACTTTGAATATCGTAAAGTGTGTAAGGGAAATGAGGAACTGGAAGCATGGCTTACCAGAATGATTAACCCGAAAATCAGCTTCTATTTTTATGATGTATTTATGGAAGACGGAAAAAAGGTTACCCTGCTTGAAATACCCTGTGCAGAAAAAGAACCGGTTAAATATGGTTCTCTTGCCATGATTCGAATTGGCAGTAATCTGAAGCCGTTGGTTGATTATCCGGAAAAGGAACAGGAACTTTGGAAACGCTTCGATACTACGATTTTTGAACTTCGTACAGCAAAACATAATGTGTCTGAGGATGACGTAATCCATTTGCTGGATTTTTCGAGATATTATGATATCATGCAGCTTCCGGTACCGAGAAATCGTGAAAGCATTATGGATGATTTCTGCCATGAAAAATTTCTGAAAAAGAATGATGCCGGAAATTATGATATTACCAATCTCGGTGTACTGATGATAGGAAAAAACATCAAGAATTTTGAAGCATTGATGAAACGGGCTGTCAGGGTTATTCGGTATAAAAATACAGACCGTCTGGATGGAATCAGTGAAAGAGAATTTACCTCAGGGTATGCTTTTTCTCACGAGGAAATTGTGCAATATATCATGGCGGTGATTCCGCAGGAGGAAGTGATAGAAGGATCCGTACGTCATTCTGTATATGCATTTCCAGAAATTGCTGTTCGGGAATTGCTCGCAAACATTATGATTCATCAGTCGCTGGAACAGCGCGGTACAAGCCCTATGGTGGAAATTTTCAGCAACCGGATTGAATTTTCTAATACGGGCGCACCTCTAGTGGATGTCAACCGTATGGTAGATACTGTTCCGGTTTCAAGAAATGAGAATATGGCAGGGTTTATGCATAAATGCGGCATCTGTGAAGAACGAGGAAGTGGTTATGATAAAGTGATTCGCGCTACCGGGAAAAATAAACTGCTTGCACCGATGATAATTAACCAGAGCAACCAATTTACAAAAGCAGTTATGTTTTCAAAAATACCGTTTGATATGATCACAAAAGAGGATCGAATTCGTACATGTTATATGCAGGCCTGTTTAGCATATGTGGAATTTGGCTCCATCAGCAATTCAGATATAAGAGAACTGTTCGATCTGGGAGATAAAGACAGGGTAAAAGCATCCAGAATTATAAAAGACACTGTGACAGCCGGATTGATAAAACCATTGGATCCGGATACCGCGCCAAGATATATGAAGTATATCCCTGCGTGGGCATGATTTAAGTTTCACTAAGTTTCAATATGATTTGAAAATGCCCGAGCATTCGACCAAAAGTGGGCCGTTTTTGCATGATTTGAAAGCAAAAAGCCTGATTTTTAAGTTTCATTAAGTTTCATCCTGATTATAGCCCAAGTATCTGGGTTATAACCAAGATGAAACAACACTAATAAATATAATATGATAGAGATTGATTATTACCGTAATTTGACCGAGAGGATGATAAAAATGTCTTTTGAAAAAGTACAGCGATACTTTGACACTGTAGGTTTGGGAGAACGTGTCATAGTACCTGAAAAATCCAGCGCCACTGTAGAAGAAGCTGCAAACGCAATCGGCTGTGAGCCGAAGCAGATCGCAAAAACCATGTCATTATTTCTGGAGGAAAAACCAATACTGATCGTAACAGCCGGGGATGCCAGAATTGACAACAGGAAATATAAAAATTTCTTTCACCAGAAAGCAAAGATGATACCAGCAGAGCAGGTAGAAGCTGCAGTTGGTCATGCTCCAGGCGGCGTCTGCCCCTTTGCGGTCAATCCGGATGTGACGGTTTATCTTGATGTTTCGCTCAAACGCTTTGCAATTGTCTACCCTGCGGCTGGAAGCGGACACAGTGCGGTAAAGCTTTCCATTGGAGAGCTGGAAGAGCATTCCGGCTATACGGAATGGGTAGATGTCTGCAAGGGATGGGATGATGATGGAGGTAGAAAAGCATGAGGAAGGTTCTAATCGTAATTGATATGCAGAATGATTTTGTTTCCGGAACATTAGGCACAGCAGAGGCGCAGTTGATTGTAAGAGGAATCCGAAAAGAAATTGATACGTACCGTTCGAGTGAAGATACCGTTATTTTTACCCAGGATACGCACCAGGAGGATTACCTGGAGACACAGGAAGGAACTCGCCTGCCGGTAAAGCATTGTATTCAGGGAACGTCAGGATGGGATGTGGTTAAGGAACTGGAAGAGGAAGAATGCCTGCATATCTGTAAACCATCTTTTGGGTATACCGGTTGGAAAACGGTTTTCGACGACTTATATAAAGATGCCCCGTTCGGAAAAGCGGAAGATGAAATCGAACTGACAGGAGTCTGCACAGATATCTGTGTTGTTTCCAACGCATTGATATTAAAAGCAGCCTTTCCGGAGACCCGGATTGTGGTTCGGCGTTCACTTTGCGCAGCGACTACTCCGGCCATGCAGGAGGCCGCCCTTTCCGTTATGAAAAGCTGCCAGGTTGATGTGTTAGACTAAGGACCTGTTACGAAATAACTTATGCATCTTGCACCGCCTAACGCGCGAATCGCAGGCCATAAAAGCCTCGACGCAGCCCGCTGCGCCTGCGTTTTTATGACCCGTGCTTCACACGTTATTCGGCACAATCTGCATATGTTATTTTCTAACAGTTCCTAAGCTTGCTGTATTTTGGGAGATAAGCTATTTTCTCTGGCAATATGTCCTGAAAACCCACGTTTCGCGTGAATAATTTATGAGATATGTAATCTTGACGAATCACAGAGAGA
>JAJPXU010000073.1 GCA_021205305.1 Lachnospiraceae bacterium | reverse complement strand
TAATAAATAATACAATATAAAAAGGAGACCTCACATGAATTCCTATACCCTTGACTGGAAAGAATACAGTTCCCTTGCGCGGCAGACGGTCGCAGAGGGCTGCGTGCTTCTGCGCAATGAAAACAACTCTCTCCCACTCACAGCAGGCGACACCGTTGCAGTTTTTGGCCGGATTCAGCTGGATTATTATAAAAGCGGCACCGGTTCGGGCGGCATGGTGAACGTGCCTTACGTTCGCTCAATTCTGGACGGGCTGCGCGAATATGAAGAAAAAAACATCCGGATCTATGAACCACTGCTCGCGGCCTACCAGGCCTGGACCAAAGAGCACCCATTTGACAAAGGAAATGGATGGGGACAGGAGCCCTGGTGCCAGGAAGAAATGCCGCTTACCGACGAGCTTGTACAAGACGCCGCCGCCCACGCAAGTGCGGCTGTGATTGTAATCGGCCGCACGGCCGGCGAGGATCGGGATAATTCCGCGCAGAAAGGCAGCTATTACCTCTCTGATCAGGAAATGGATCTGCTGCGAAAGGTCTGCGCCGCATTTCCACGCTCCGCAGTCGTTCTGAATACCGGAAATATCATTTCCATGAACTGGGTCGAGGAAATCCGCCCCGGCGCGGTTCTCTACGCGTGGCAGGGCGGCATGGAAGGCGGCTGCGGCGTCGCAGACGTCCTCTGCGGCACCGTTTCTCCGAGTGGAAAGCTCGCTGACACGATCGCAAAAGATCTGGACGATTATCCTTCCACACGGAATTTCGGTTCCAGGACCACCAACTATTATCAGGAGGACATTTACGTCGGCTATCGCTACTTCGAGACCTTCGCGCCGGAAGCGGTAACATATCCCTTCGGATTCGGGCTTTCCTACACAACGTTTGAGACCGACAGTTCTGTCCATATGCATTCGAATACGCCGGAAGGCATATTTTCCACTGATTCGGAAGCGGAAAATCCCGTCCCCGAACATACAGGAAGCCTTACCGCATCAACGCCTGAACAGAACGCACGCCTGACCGTAACCTCCACGGTTAAAAATACCGGTTCCCGTCCCGGCAAGGAGGTCGTGCAGGTCTATTGCTGCCCTCCGCAGGGAATGCTTGGCAAACCTCTGCGCAATCTCTGCGCATTTGAAAAAACAAAAGAACTCGCTCCTGGCGAAAGTGAAACACTCACAATGGAAATCCTGCTATCTGAGCTCGCATCCTTTGATGACAGCGGCGCGACCGGACACCGGAATTGTTTTGTACTGGAAGAAGGTACTTATTTTATCTATGCGGGAACGGATGTCCGGAGCGCCGCAGTTGCCGGAAGCTTCACGCTTCCAGAGACAATCGTGACGAAGCAATGCCAGGAGGCGCTCGCGCCGGTGGAAGCATTCACGCGTTTCCGGCCAGTGTCCCAAAATATCTCTGCGAATGATCTCAAAAGTTGTAAGGTGATCACCGAAAACATCCCTGAAATCACAGTGGTTGCAGGTGGGGAAACCCCATCGGCAGAGAGGGAACCAGTGGCGCCGCTCACCCTTTCTTACGAATCCGTACCGTTGCGCACTGTTTCTCCTGCCGGGCGGCGGCTTGAAAATCTGCCAGACTGCCTGTCTTATACGGGAGACAAAGGCTTTCGTCTTGTTGATGTCATGGATGGAAATGTGACAATGGAAACCTTCCTCGCACAGCTTTCCGATGAAGATCTGATGGCGATGGCGCGCGGGGAGGGGATGTGCAGCCCGAAGGTGACGCCGGGCACCGCTGCGGCCTTTGGCGGCGTGACGGATTCACTGAAAAGCTTCGGCATCCCGGTCGCCTGCTGCTCAGACGGCCCCTCCGGTATCCGCATGGACTGCGGCACCAGTGCTTTTAGCCTTCCAAACGGTACGCTGCTTGCCTGCACCTTTGCTCCCGCACTGGTCACAGAGCTGTTTGCCATGGAGGGACTGGAGCTGTACGCCAACAAAATCGACTCCCTGCTCGGCCCCGGCATCAACATTCACCGCAGCCCTCTGAACGGCCGTAATTTCGAATACCATTCCGAGGATCCATATCTGACCGGACGCATGGCACAGGCGCAGGTCACAGGCATGGATCGCTACGCGGTCAGCGGCACGATGAAGCATTTCTGCGCAAACAATCAGGAATATTGCCGCCACCAGGCCAACGGCGTCATTTCCGCGCGTGCGCTGCGCGAAATCTACCTGAAGCCGTTCGAGATGGGCGTGCGCTGCGGGCACACGCGAACCATCATGACCACCTACGGACCAGTAAATGGCATCTGGACCGGCAGCAGCTATGACCTGAACACCTCCATTTTGCGCGAAGAATGGGGATATCAGGGCATGGTAATGACCGACTGGTGGACAAAAATCAACGACGAGGGCTGTCCGCCCACCCGGGACAACCTCGCTGCCATGGTGCGCGCACAGAATGATGTTTACATGGTGACCCAGGACGCGCTCACCTTCCAGGATACACAGCCGCAGGCCTTAAAAGACGGCACCCTTACCCGCGCGGAGCTTGTGCGAAACGCCGCAAATATCTGCCGTTTTCTGATCGCCTCTCCCGCTATGCAGCGGCTAACCGGCACTTACCAGGAGGTCCGGCAGGTCAATCTGCCGGATGGTCTGAATCTTTTAGACGGGCAGGAAATGAAATATTATCCGATTGAAAACGACACAACCATCCCGCTGAACGGCCGTTTGCCCGAGGCAGGCAGTTCCTTTATGATTGCGGCAGACTTTTTGCGGGAAGGCGAATACCGTTTCTCCCTGACCGCCGCGTCCCACGGCAGTGAACTGGCGCAGATGTCCGCGACCTTAAGTCTGGATAACACGGTTCTGAATATTTATACCTGGCACGGAGAATCAGAGAAATCCGAACTTTCCCGGGAAAAAGAAGTGCGTGGGAAAATGCATTATCTGAAATTTTACTTTTCTCAGGGCGGCCTCGAGCTGGATTCCCTGCGCATCCAGCTGCTCCGGGAAATTGACCAGCCTTTCAATTAACCGACTCGTAACTGTTCAGTACCTTCACAGTTACGATGGGAAAAGCCTATTTAAAATCGCTTCGCGATGAGGCTTTTCCCGGTTAAATATACGTTTTCATACGTACTTCGCAGCGAGTGCGAAGTACTGTCCTGAATAGGTTACACCGACTCGTAACTGTTCAGTACCTTCACAGTTACGAGGGGAAAAGCCTATTTAAAATCGCTTCGCGATGAGGCTTTTCCCGGTTAAATATACGTTTTCATACGTACTTCGCAGCGAGTGCGAAGTACTGTCCTGAATAGTTACACCGACTCTTCTTTTCAAGCAGAATTCTGCTGACTTAAAGCGGGCAGGGTGTCACCCACCGGAACACCCTGCCCAACCATGGCGGCCGCGCAAAGCATAAGCGAAAACTGCCTGCGCGGCCGTTTGCATTCGACCGTCCAGCGGGGACACTCTGCTATCTTACTGAGCGCAAAAATTACAATTATTTATTCTACCGCTGCTTCGGCAAATTCGGTAGTAACCAGTTTTTCATACGGCACACGCTCCTCAAGCTCGCCGGCACTCTCAAGAATATCCTGCAAAAGTTCAAAGCTTTCCTCCTCAAAAATCAGATCCTCTTTCCAGGTATCCTGCTCATAATAGCGCTTCACAATCGTCGCAATCGTCTCCTCGTCATTCTCTGGAAATTGCGGCGCAATAACCGCTGCGATCTCTTCCGGCATATGGGAATTCACATAATCCATTCCCTTTTGCAGGGCATTCGTAAACGCCTGAACAATCTCCGGATGCTCCTCAAGATAACTTTCTTTCGCGCAATAGGCCGTGTAAGGCACATAGCCCGACGCCGTTCCAAGCGACTCCACCACATAGCCGACGCCCTCCTGCTCCAGCGCAGTCGCACTCGGCTCAAACTCAATCGTATAGTCTCCCTGGCCGCCGGAAAACGCCGCCGCGGTAGAGCCAAAATCAATGGACTGATTAATATTAATCTCAGATGGGTCGATGCCATTCTGCTTCAGAATGAACTCAAATACCATTTCCGGCATGCCACCCGCACGCCCTCCCAACACGTCTTTTCCAATCAAATCACTCCACTCAAAGTCATCGGTATCCTCTCTGGCAACCACAAAATTCCCGGCGCGTTGGGTGAGCTGCGCAAAATTGACCGGTGCGTCCGCCGCGCCGCCGCTGTAGGTATAAATCGAGGATTCCGAGCCCATAAACCCGATATCCGCCTCACCAGAAATTAATGCAGTCATCGTCTTATCCGCACCGAAGCCCGTCACGACCGTCAGGTCAACGCCCTCCTCCTCAAAATAGCCCAGTTCAATCGCCACATACTGCGGCGCGTAGAAGATTGAATGAGCCACCTCATTTAGAGTGACAGCGGTGAGTTCCTGCTCTGTTTCTGTTATGTCAGCCGTAACGGGGCCCTCTTCCGTTTCTATTTCAGCAGGCACCAGTTCTGAAGCCTCTTCCTCCATAGCAAAGGTGGCTGTAAAATTCCCGAGTGCAAGCATCAGAGAAAAAACTGCCGCCATGATTCGTTTCAGTTTTATTTTCATATGATAATCCTTTAAAATGGCTTTCTTTATCATATGAATTAACTCGAAAAAACGCTACTTGTATTTTGTGAATATGCATTCTCTACTATTGGATATTTGCTTTCCGTAATCATAATACCTGCTTTTTCTTCTCCTGTCATATATACTATTTCGCCGCACCAAATGTCAGCTCCAGAAGCTCCGCAGCAATCTCCTGACTGCTCACGCGCATAAGGTTGTCTTCGGCGTCTTCTTTTCCGAGAAAATTCACACTCCCATACCATACCACTTCACGATCAATGACACAGTACCGTTCGCAGTATTCTTCGACCAGATTCATTTCAAATCCATTTTGGCGCATTTCCTCCTGAAGTTCCATCCAGTATGCGCTGTCGCCATAACCATATCGGTCTGGTTTCCATGTAACAATAATCACCCGAAGTCCGCTCTCCTGCTTTTCGCGCAGCAATGCGATAAGTTCATCTACTTTTTTGTGGCTGATTGCCGGACTTGCGAGAATGATTTCTTTTTTCGCGGCAAGCAAATCACTTTTATATATTTCAAAATAATTGTCAATTCCAAATATCGAATTTCGATGCACAAAGTTTTCCTGGCTTGTGACCTCCTCAGAAGCACCCTGATAGATATCATATCCGATCTGCCTGTAGGCTTTCAGGCGCTTGTAGTACATTTTTTCAAACATTGCAATATGAATATCCACATAGTCGTAAATAATTACGTTTGTCTTTCCCTCATACTCCCGATTCAGGCGGCCGGCATACTGCGCAACAAGTCCTTTCCAGGCAACTGGGGAAGCCATGACCAGCGTATCCAGCCTTGGAAAATCAAAGCCCTCCCCAATCAGCTTGCCAGTGGCGATTAGAATCAATGTTTCCTGCGGCTGAACCCGGTGCATCTCATCAATGATTCTGCGCTGCTCCCGTTTAGAATCCTCCCCTATCAGTAAAAATACATAATCTGCGGAAGTTTCCAGCCGATCATATAATTTTCTGGCGTGATCAACAAATCTGGAAAGGATTACCGGAGTTCTGCCTTCCTGTATGCAGTTTTTCACATCTTGAATAATAAGATTGTCACGATCCTCATTATCGCGCACAATTGCGTAAGCCTCATTCGGATGCATCTTCTCATTCTGAAAGCGCGGCGCTACAGCCCTGGTAAACCGTGGATAGACCAAATGGGTAATCCCCTGACTTTTTGCAAGTTCCTTTGCTGTATATCTATAGCAAATCGGGCCTATCAGCATCTCATTCATCTTTTCAAGGCCATCGCTCCGCTGCGGTGTCGCGGTCATGCCATATACATATTTCGCGGGAATCTCTTTAAGAATTTCAGCGGTCGTGTCCGATGCGGCATGATGGCTTTCATCAGAGTATGTCAAGACAGGTCTAACCTTTTTCTGCGAACATTCTGCGAATTTTCCGCGATTTATTCTACCATACACTCCCCGCTGCATACAAGCACAAAACGCAGAAAAACCGGCCAGGCATCTCACCCGACCGGCTCCATCATCATTCCCTGATCACCCGCATCACCTCGTCCGAAAACTTCCAGACAATCTCCATATGCTCCGGATCATACACCACCACTTTTTCAATCAGCGCCTCCGCCATCTCCCGGCTCAATCCGTCCGCATCCTCAAACCGCTTCATCTGCGTCAGCGCCTCCCCAAGCGCGTCGTCCCTGACGGTTTCCACCTCATGCAGCTTCCCCTCGGTTTTCCGGATTCTTCCTTCCAGATCCTCCACCCGCCTCGTCAGCTCCGCCCGTCTGCTCTGGTACACATCCTGCTCCAGATTTCCAGCCATAAACAGATCCACATTTGCGAACCGGTCCGCGTTACACTTTTCAAGCTGCTTCTGCAGTTCTGCCAGTTCTTTTGCAAGCCCGGCCTGATTCATTCCAGCATCCGCTTTCCTCTGCGCTACCCTCTCCGCAACGGTATCCGTCAGATCCAGAAGCTTCTTCACTGACTCCCACACAGCCTCGTTCAATTTTTCTTCTTTTGTATATCTCTTACAGCATCCGGTCTCCACCTGAAACGACGCATGCAGGCACATAAAATACCGATACTCTTTCCCCTTAATCTGATAACTCCGATAGTTCATCGTCCTGCCGCAGGTTCCGCATTTCACTTTCCCATACAGCGGATAAGACCTTTCCTGTGCCTTCGGTTTCCAGTAGCTCTTTCCAAATGCCCTCTGTGCCGTCAAAAATTCTTCTTTCGTGACAATCCCCTTATGTTTGCCTTCCACAATAACCTGCTCTTCTTTCGGCACCTTCACCGTATGCTTTCCGCCCACATCCAGAGCCTCCCGCCTGTGGCCGACCACCGCCCCATAATACATTTCCTGCTTCAGGATAGCGCGAATATTGTCGATACTCCAGCATTTCAGAGCAGACACATTGGCAAACTTCTTTGTCCCCGGATGATTTCGCCTGTAATAAGCTCCCGGCGTTTCATGCCCTTCCTCATTCAGCCGTCTGGCAATGTCTGTCATTCGCATCCCGTCAATAGCACACTGGAAAACTTCCCGTACTACCTCCGCAGCCTCCGGATCCGGCTCAACCCTGTAGCGTTCTCCTTCCACACGTTTCAACCCATAAGGCACATGACCTCCGATATACTCCCCGCGTTTCATTTTCTGCCGCTTCGCCGTCTTCACCTTCACTGACAGGTCCTTACTGTAAAAATCATACACAATATTCTTCATTACCACATCCAGACCGCCCGTGGTTCCCTTATAATCCTCGCTGTCATATCCGTCATTCACCGATATAAACCGCACGCCCAGAAAAGGAAAAATCCGTTCCAGATAATCCCCCAGCTCAATATAATCCCTGCCGAATCTTGAGAAATCCTTCACAATGACAAGATTGATCTCGCCCTTCTTGATCCGCTCCATCATCCGCTCAAAAGATGGTCTGGAAAAGCTGGTCCCGGAGAAACCGTCGTCAAAAAACTCAAACTGGCCGCAGTCCTTCAGTTCCGCTGAAGAGTCAATATAATTCTGGATCAACGCCCTCTGATGGGAAATGCTCTCGCTTTCCGTTTTTCCTTCCCGGCCCATCACATCCCGGTCCGCCTGTGACAGCCGGATATACTTTCCGATTACCCATTTACTCATCGACCGCATCTCCCTTCTCCAGTTCCGCAAGAATCCGTTCCATCAGCGCTTTCTCTTCCCCATAATTCAGTTCGACTTCTACCCGGTTATCCTCATAAACACACACCTTCCGAATCAGATCCTTCACCAGACTTTCTGAAAGCACATCTTCATTCTCCGCCGCCCGGTGCATGGCCGCGATCCATTTATTATCCAGGGAAAGAACCGCATCCAGTTCCGCCTTTGCCTTCCTTGCCACCGTCAGCTTTTCGCCGACAGTCACAGCTTCATCATCATAACGCTTTTTTGCAAACCGGTACTCCTCTTCATCCAGAATCCCTTCCGCAAAATTTTCAAATAGCCCCGCACGCCTTGTATCAATCCGTGCCTGTTCCTGCTGCAGGAAACTGACTTTCGCCGTATAACTGTCCAACAGGTTCTTCTCCTTCGTGCTTCCGCGCATTTTACGCATCAGTTTCTCCTGTGAAAGCGCATACTCCATCTGCGTCCGGATCACTTCCGCCACTGCATTTTTCACAGCCGGATAGCGAATCGGGTGTCTGGAGCAGCGGCGCTGCCCGCTGTCCAGAAAACCTCCGCAGACAAAAGTTGCATGATCTTCATCCAGCGGATATCGCTTATCCGTAGGCTTGATAAACCTCATCCGCTTCCCGCAGTCGCCGCAGTATATCCGCCCCTGAAATACATTTACAATCTTTTCCCGTATCTCTTTGCTTGCATCCATCTTCGCACCGAATTTTTCCGCGCGCTCTGCAAACATTTCCTGCACCCGGTCAAACAGTTCGCGGCTGATGATCGGCTCATGTGCATCCGGAACATAACGCCACTCCTCCGGATCTGCGCGATGCATCCTGATCCCGTCACACAGAGATTTCGGAATTCTTCCATATACAATGCATCCCGTGTATGTCGGATTTTTCATAATGTCAATGATCGTCCGCCCGTGCCAGATTGTATGCTTATATTTTTCCGCCCGCCAGATGCCAAGTTCCACCTTCCGCCTTGCGGGAGTGACAGCTCCCCTCTCGTTCAGGCGCCTGCAGATTTCATTGTGACTGACGCCTTCTGCCTTCCATTCAAAAATCAGTTTCACATAAGGCGCGGTCTCCGGATCCACCTCATACCGGTACTGCACGGTCTTTGACTTGACATACCCATACGGCGCGAAAGCAGGGAGAAACTCCCCCTTTTCCTGCCGCGCCCGGAAACTGGTGATGATCTTTCTGGAAATGTCCTTTGCGTAGACATCATTGATCATATTTTTCAGCGGGATCATCAGCGCACCCTCCGCGTCGTCCGCTGTCAGGCTGTCATAACCATCCGTGATGGAAATGAACCGCACACCCAGAAACGGAAAAATTTTTTCCAAATACTGCCCGGCCTCAATATAATCACGTCCAAAACGCGACAGATCCTTCACCAGAATGCACTTCACCTTCCCGCTCCGGACATCATCCATCAGCCGCTGAAACTCCGGCCGCTCAAAGTTCGTTCCTTTTTTTCCGTTATCTTCATAGATATCATACAGCTTCAGATCTCTCTGTCCTTCCAGATATTCCCGGCAGAAACTGATCTGGTTCGCAATGGAATCCCCGTCGTCATCCTTGCCGCTGTTCTCTATGGAGAGCCGGGCGTAGATGCCCGTCTCATAACGAACGGAAATTTCCGTAGCGGGCTTCGTCGTCTGGCATACATTTTTTCTGCTCTTTCTCGCCATAGCCGCCTCCTATTCTGCCATCCGCAATTCCGCCCTGGCTGGAATCCGGCTTATCAGCTTCTCATATTCTGCGCCATACCGGAACCGGACCTCAATCCTCTTATCCTCAAACACCAGGATTTCCTCAATCAGATCCACCACGGCTTTCCGGTCAATTACCTCCATGTTCTGATATTTTCGGAAAGCATCCATCCACTTAAGGTTCTCCAGATTCCGCTCCACTGCCTGCGTGCGTTCTTCCTCGACTGCACGGATCGCCGCCTCCGCAGACTGAATTTTATCCGTATAACTTTTCTTAAACAGGAAATACTCATCCTGCCCGATCAGCCCTTCCTGCAGGTTCTCATACAGCTTCAGTCGGAAATTCTCATTCCGTTCGATCTCCTCTTTCAACTTCACAACCTGCGCGTCATAATTGAAAATATTCCGTTTACTCTCCGGCAGTGAATCCAAGATATCCGTCATCCTCTGTAAATCCGCTACCGCCTCCACCTGCCGGCGGACAGTTTCCAGCACCGCACACTCAAGAAGATCCGCCCGGATGCAGTGCGTAGAGCATCCCTTTCCGGCCTTCCTTGTGGAGCAGATAAAATAAGCGTATTCCTTCCCACCGGAACGGTACTTTTTGCGGATCATGTTCTGTCCACAGTCCGCACATTTCACGTATCCGGAAAACGGATACACAGTTTCCTCATCCGGTGCAGAGCGGATATCCTTTTTCAAAAGCTCCTGCACATCGTCAAACTCCTCCCTGCTGACAACAGCTTCATGGGAACCTTCCACCCGGATCCACTCGGATTCATCCTTCTGAAACATCTTTTTAATCTTATAATTCGGCGTGCTGCACTTTCCCTGAATCAGCACACCCGTATAAATTTCATTCGTCAAAATCCGCGTGACGGCCACCGGCGTCCACAGCGCCTTCTCATGCACCCGGAAATTCGTCTGCACCTTCATCCCCAGCGACAGCTTGTACTCCATCGGGCAGAGGACGCCCTGCAAATTCAGCCGGTCCGCAATCCGTCCCTGGCTCATTCCCTGCAGCTTCCACTTGTAAATAGCCCGGACAATCTCTGACGCATAGGCGTCCGGGACCAGCCTGTTATGATCCTCCGGATCCTTCAGGTATCCATACACGGCAAACGCGCCGATGAACTGTCCGTTTTTCCGTTTGATCTCCAACTGGCTGCGGATCTTCACCGAGATATCCTTACAATAGGCATCATTGATCAGGTTCTTAAAAGGAATGATCAGAGAATCCGACTGGTTCCGGTCAATGCTGTCATAACTGTCATTGATGGCAATGAAACGCACACCCAGAAACGGAAACACACGCTCAATATAATTCCCCGCCTCTATGTAATTTCGCCCGAACCTGGACAGATCCTTGACCACCACGCAGTTGACCTTCCCGGAGCGGATTTCATCCATCATCTCCCGGAAGGCGGGACGTTCAAAATTGACACCTGAAAATCCGTCGTCTGTCTTTTCAGAAACCACCCGGATCTCCGGATGCTTCGCGATAAAATCCCGGATCAGCGCTCTCTGATTCGTAATACTGTCGCTTTCCACCTTGTCGCCGTCATCCCGTGACAGCCTTGCATAAATACACGCGTTATAAATTTTTCCTGCACTCATAGCCTGGTAACCTCCATTCTGCTGATACTGCTCAGTCAGAAAGGCGCTTATCAGGCTCTTCGGCTTAGTTCATTTTTCTCGACCTGAGCAACATTATATCGTGTCTCTGCTCTGATTGCATGACCATAAAAAATATGGTCGTCTATCTCGTCCGCAGATAATGCTCCAGACGATCCTCCAGCGTGGCCTCTGTATTTGCGAACACTGTTCTAACCACAACCTCACCGCATTTAAAAACATACGGATTCCGGATCTGCTGCACAAAACTCCTGATCCGCTCCTCCTTCGGCAGCGACCGGTCAATCTTCACATCCCGGATATCCGCCAGTGTATCCCGGTCAACCGTCCTTACATCCACGTTTTTCATCTCATTCAGTGTCATAGGGCACCTCCATATTCTTTGGTACCCTCTAAAGTTCCCTGACCACGGATTTTTCCGGCAATTTCAGAAATTTCTCAAAAAAATAAGGCCTGTCAGCCATCCCAAAACGAGACAGCCGACAGGCCATTTTCAATCCTCATATCAGGACTGCATTCCACAGCCCCACACTCTTACACTCTCACCGCATGCTCCAGACTGATCCATCCATTGCGTCCGCTCTGGTACGCTTTCAGCAGCCCCCATCCGGCAGCCGATCCCGTCCCTTCGGAAGTCTCCACAATCGTGAACACGCCCTTCCCGGTATACTTCCCGGTCTTCGCAAACCCAGTCCCAGGACCCGTGCGGATATTCAGGTTGCTGATGTTCACCTTCACCTGGAAGCTTTCCGTCTCCGCACTTCCGGAAGCATCTGCTGCCGTCAGTGCGCCTACATACACAACATTCCCGTCCGCATCGAATACAGAATACCCCTCATACTTATCCGCACATTTCTTCGCATTCGCCAGAATCTTATAGGCGCCCTTCTGGCTCTTGCTGTCCGCCCAGGTCTTCCGTACCCGGTACAGCACCGTCCCGGATGCTGCAGTGTCCGCCGACCCGGACGCAATCGCCTTCTGAAATGCCTTCCACTGGCTTTCATCCCCGGAATCTGCATTCCATCCGATGATTCCCGGACACAGCTTCCCGGTCACGTCGTAATGACGGATCACATGGTCCGCGTCAATGGAATACTTCTCCATCAAATACCGCGTCAGCTCCACCGCCTTCGCCACAACCGCATCCGTAAAACTCCATGTCTTATCATTCGCGGACGGGACCTTCCCCGTGCTGTTCGTCGAACAGATCTCAATCCCGATGGAATTGGCATTCTTCGCCACGCCATGCAGGGATCCGCCCTTTGTAGACAGCTTACTGCCACCGCAGTGCCAGCAGTACCGGTTTTCCAGATCCGGATTGTACTGCACGATCGTTTCATCATCCACGATAAAATCCGCAGACGCCTGGTTCGCTGTACTGGCAAAATACTCTGCCGTGTTCGCCGCCTTCCCCTTCACAGAAGAAACCCCCGCCGTATAATGGATCACGATATATTTAATCGATCTCCCGGCGGATGCTGTCGTGTTGTGTGTGTTCGTCTTTTTGGTAATAGAAACAGCCATCTTAACCTTCTCCTTCCCCATCTTCGTACTCATAATCATCATATGCATCCGCATACTCCGTGTCCTCGCAGATCACATCCAGGCTGGCAAGGCTCGTCAGGACCGATACCAGCCCGGCCACAGCCGCAATGCTCAATGCCCGCAACCAGTCCACCTCACTCACCGCGGCTCCCACGCCGATTGCAGCCACCAGCGACTGCGCCACCGTCTTGACCGCCCGGATCCCCACATTCTTCCACCATTTCTTACTCATTCCGCATCCTCCTTCTCATTGATGGCCGCCAGCGCGACCTCTTCTAAAAACCTTGTGTACTTGCCCCTCGCAGCTTCCGCGGATTTCAGCCCGCTGTCCACCTCACCATTCGTATGGCCATGCTTCAATGCAAGCGCCACACCCACCGTCAGTTCATTGTTCGCCGCAATCATTTCCAGTTGCAGCCGCGCCTCCTCCGCCCGCATCTTCGCGTGCGCCTCGCTCCTTTTCTGTGCTTTCAGGAGCCGGTTCCCCTGCTCCGCACAGACAGCACAGATAATCGAAGCCACCGCCGCGATCAGAGCGCAGATAATGTTCACCATACCGCATTCCCCCTTCCTGTTTCTTCTATATAAAAAGCGGCCCTTTCAGACCGCGTTGTTTTTAAGGTATCCATCAGACCGCCTCCGTCAGCGTGTACGTGATCTTCATCGTCATGTCCGATGTCTTCACCACCGCCGTGTCCAGGTTATTGATGGTCGCCAGATAAGGTGTCAGCAGCGCCAGGTACCGCTTCGTGATGGAATACTCGCCGCCCCAGAACAACAGGAAATTTTTATATCGGAACATCGGCGTCCCGGAATACTCAAACCGCTTGCTCCCCACCGTCTGGATCACCGTGTCGTCTGCCTTGATCTGGAAATCATACCCGATGATCAGATCCTCAATTCGGTCAATGAACAGGCCGTAGCTGCCGCCGCTCAGGCTGTAACCGGCGGAAGTAAAGCCCAGGCTGATCAGCGTCACATCCGCGGAATTATCCAGGTTGATCTTATACACACCCGCCGCGTCATAAGACGGGATATAAACATAGCCGTCCCTAACCACGCACTTGTTCCGGTAACTCGGATAGCCGGAATAACTCCGGTACCCCGCATAGGTCATCGCGGCATTGCTCAGGGTAAAACTCGCTTCCGTATAGGTGTAATCCGTTTTGGAAATCCTGATCCACAGCAGCGTCGCGCTCCCGGACGAATTCGCGCTGTTCCCGAAGCCGTACCAGTACCCGTCATGCCCGTCCACGAACG